>NZ_JBHXNP010000082.1:0-43539 GCF_042719495.1 Streptomyces sp. NPDC058525 | reverse complement strand
GCCGGGGAGACGGCCAGGGCCTGGGGCACAGCGGATGCCGCGGGTGCGATGTCGGGGACGCGGGCCAGGCTGTTCAGCACGTCGCCGAGGACCTGGGCGTGGGAGTCGCGGACGGTGACGGCGTGGGCCAGGCGGCGGGTGGCGTCGGCGATGTGGCCGACGTCCACGGATTCGATCGCGCGGTCGGGGTGAGTCAGCCGGTGGAGCTGCTCGGCGTGGAAGGTGACGGCGCGGTCGGCGTACTGCAGGGCGTCGAAGCTGTTGAGCAGGGCGTACCGCATGCTGCCCGGCACGGGGTCCGCGGCGAGTTCGGCAACCGGGCGGCCGTAGAGGGCTTCGATCCGCTCACCCGCAGCCTGGGAGGCAGCGTACGGACCGGGCACTCAGCCTCTCCGAACTGCCACTCCGCCTCCGGCCCCTGCGGACGCCGGCGGGAGATTGCTGCTCGCGACTGTCGGCCGGACGGCAACCGGGGCGGCGAGCGGGCGGACCGCTGGTGGTGGCATCGCGGCGAGCAGCTTGTCCAGGGCGGTCCGGTAGCCGCTGCGTGCTGCCAGCGCCGCCTCCAGCCACTCAGCGTCGAACCGCAGCGCATCGGAGCTCAGGGAGTCCAGCTCTGCGTCGGGGGCCATCGCCGCGTGAACGCGGTCACAGACCCGTACGACCTGCGCCTCGGCCAGAGCGAGGAAGACCCGCAACTCCAGGGCCCGTACCAGGGCGGGCGAGGCTCCGGGACGGACCGCCCGCTCGTGGAGATCGTCCAGCGGCCCGCCGAACACGCCCTCCAGGCGCGCATCCTGGCTGCTGGGCCGGCGCCCGTCGCTCATCGGACACCTCCGCGGATCCGCGCGGGCTGTGCCGGAGCGGGGGTGGGCAGCGTGGTTGTGACCCGGGGCCCGAAGCGCTGCTGGATGCGGGCCGTCTCGGCAGGGGCCTGCAGGAGGAACCGGAGCGTGATGGCCCGGCCGTCGCGGGCGGCAACAGCGTGGTTCACCCGGTGGGCCAGCTCCATCACCGGGTCGTCAAGCTGATCCCCGACCGCGGTATCCAGCGCCGCGACCAAGGTGTCCTCGGCCGTCTCCAGCACCTGCTGGGCCTGGGAGAGCAGCCCGTACCAGTGGACCGCCTGGGTAGCGCCGGGGTGGGCCTGGGGTGCGGCGTGGATGGCCTGGGTCAGCTCGCTCATCGCGAGGCCGAACTGGGCCTCGATCCGGGCGGCGAACAGGCCGAGCACGTCGCCGTCGAAGACGTCGGGGATGTCGGACACGAAAGGGGGCTCCTGGGAGAAGAAGACGTGCGGGCGGGTCAGTTCGGGCGAAGGCCGTCATCCGGGCGGAGGTCACCGTCGTCGACCCAGCCGGTGACGCCCGAGGCGGTGGTGACGTGCCGCCAGGTGCCGTCGGCCACCGACGCTGTGAACGGCTCCCCGCGCCGCAGCACACCCACGGCCGTGGAGTCGCTGTCGGCGCGGGCATGGACGGCGAGAGCGAGCACCTGCCCGGCCGGCCGAGCGGTACGGGGCGCGGCGGCGCGGAGTGCCGTGGTGGAGGCGGCCCGGGATGGGGCGCCGCCCAGGACGGTGGCGGTGATGGACGCGGATGTGTAGCACACAGCGGATGGCTCCAGACCAGGCAGAACAACAGGAAGTGACCGCCCTCAGCGGGGCGGTGGTGTTGCAAAGGGTCCGGAGAATCCCCGGTTTCCGAAACCGGGACTTCGCCGCTATATTGCGCGCCGCCGATCCGCCGAAACGGGGCCGGGCGGGATCGTGTTCAGCGGCCGTGTGGCCGTCGAGATGCCTGCGGCACGGGTGTCGCTGGGGCCGTGCGGACCGGGCTGCGGCGTGCGGTCGGAGCCGGCGGCGGCAGCTCCGGAGCCTCCTCGTCCGACCAGGCCTCCCACCAATCAACCGCGGCGCCGTACGTCTCGAACCCGCCTTCACGCAGGGTGTGGGTGTTGGAGTCCCAGTCGAACCGCTCCCGCAGGATCCGGAACTCCGGCACCGCCTGGGGGTCAAGGGAGCGCAGCATCACCACCGTCTCCACGGGTTCGCGCATGTCGGCGGTGTAGCTGGCCAGCAAGGCGAAATGGTCGCCGTCGCCGCGGACACGTGCCTCCAGGGCCCGGGTGACGTCGTCGGCGGGGTCGTGCACACCTTCCTGCGGGCTGAGCGCGTCGGAGGGGCAGCCGCGGGCGATCAGGTACGACTGGGCCATCGCGTACAGCGGGAGTTCCTTGGAGTCGATCTCGAAGGTGCGGGCGCTCAGGTCGCGGGAGACGTGTACTGCCCTGAGCTGCGGGCTTCCCGGAATACCCCAGGTGGCTCCCTCGTCGAGGAGCACGAAGTAGCTGTCGGTGTCGGTGCGGTGTTCGCCGAGCACCTTCAAGGACGAGATGTCGAGATGGTCGTGGTGCTGGTCGTGCTCCTCGTCAGCAGGCTTGAAGCCGTCGAGTTCGTAGTCGGGTTCGTGGAGGGACACGTGGGGCGGACTGCTTTCTGCAGGCGGGAGAGGACGAACCGCAGGCACTGCGCGGTCAGTGGTGTCGGGCTGGTGTCGGCCAGGCTCCGGCCGGGCGGGCGGGCGCGGGGGTGGCCATGGCCGGTGGGCGGCGGGTGCCGAGCAGCGTGGTCCGGCCGGTGCCGGTGAGGGTGACCGGCTGGCCGACGGTCAGGGCCCGGGATGTGTCCCGGGTGACCAGCCCGAGGGCTTCCAGGCGCTGGAACGCGGGAAGTTCGATGAGACGGCCCTGGACGGTGCGGACCGAGACCCGGTGGGTGAGGAGGTGTTCGCGCATCGTGCCGCCGCCGGCGAGCGAGAGGAGCACGGCGAAGTCGCGGGGTGTCAGCTCCTCGTCAGCGGGGGCGGCGGCCTTGACCTCCTCCAAGGCGGCGGCCACACCGTCCTGCAGCCGGTCGCGGTCGGCCGTGGCCTGGGCCAGGTCGTGAACGGTCCGGCGCAGGCGGTCCAGGAGCGGGGCATCCACGGGGTAGCTGCCGGAGGACAGGCGCATCAGCGCGTTGCGGTGGTAGGCGATCGCGCCTTCGGCCGTCGCGAGGTCCCGGTGCGCTGCAGCGAGTGCGGCTCGCTCGGGCGGGAGCAGCCCGCTCAGGTGGTCGTGGTGCAGGACGGTCAGGTCGCCGACGACGCGCTCGATGGCGGCGTCCAGGGCGGTTGCCGGGGATTCGCGGGCGGTCACGACGGCCGGCAGTCGCAGTCGGCCGGGATGGCGGCCAGGAGGGCCGAGCGGCGGTAGGACTTGCGGCGACGGCCGTCGCCGTGGGTGATGTCGCGGCTGGCCACTTCGTAGGGGCGAAGCAGGGCGGCCAGGCGGGTCTGGGTGAGGTCAGCGTAGGTCCAGCGGCCCTCGGCGATGCCCGGCAGGGTGCGCAGCTCCGCGACGAGGTCGGCGGAGGACAGCGCGTCCGGGCTGCCGTAGCGGGCGAAGGCGTCCAGGCAGGCGGCCAGGATGCACGGGGCTGCGAAGGCGGAGACCGTGTTCTCGGCGGGGTGGCCAAGGGTGGTCGGCAGCTGCTCGGAGTCGGTGCACGGCGGGCAGCAGCTGTCGGCGCTCAGGAGGTGCGAGACCTGTCGGCCCGCCTTGGCGTGCTCGACGAGCAGATTGCTCAGGTCGTCGAGTTCCTGATCCTGGGCGGCGGCGGTGGTGGGCTGCGGTCGGCTGGCCCAGGCGCTCAGTTCCGCTTCCACCTCCAGCTGACGCTCGCGTGCATCCAGCAGGGCCTGGTGGCGCGGGTGCGGAGCCGGGCGGGGCTCGAGGAGGGTCGCCATCAGGGCCTGGAGCAGGGAGGAGGACTGGGCGGTGAGGTTGGTCATCGCGAAGGACCCTTCGGGGAAGTCGTGGTGATGCGGGCGGGCACGGGAAGTCCGGGGACCGGGAAGGCCGGGGCCGGAGGCGCCGGCATAGCGGCAGGACGCGGGCGGACCTGCGGCGAGAGGGAGCGAGCCGCGTACGCGCGGGGCCCGGCCGCGGGGCGGGGGCGGCCGACGCGGGCCCGGACGGTGTCGTAGATGTCGTGCTTGGCACGGGGGCGTACGGCGACGACGTGGATGTCGGTGGGGTGGCTGGACCCGGGCGGGGCTGGGCGGTGGGCGTAGACGATGCGCCACTCGACGCGGGAGCCGAGGTAGAGCTTGCGGTACCCGGACAGCTCCCCGGTCAGCTTGCCGCCCCTGACCTCGGCACGGACCACGTCCTGGATGAGGGCGAGCCCCAGGTCCCGCATGTCGCCCGGGGCGGCCAACAGGTCGTTCAGGGCCTCGGGGTGGAAGGACAGCCCGAACGCCGCGGGAGGCTGCGGTGGGTGTGTCACGTGGCGACCCCGACCGGCGAAGGTCCGGCGTCGGTCTGCTGGGTTTCGGCATCGCGGGCGGCGGACTTCGCGGACGGGCCCGGGCCGCGCAGCAGGCGGTGCTCGGGACGCTCCGGGTCGGTCTGGCAGGCGCTGAGGGGTCCACCGGGGGCGCGGACGTAGGCCAGGCAGTGGGTGAGGTAGTCCCGGTGCCACACGGCCATGCCGCTGAGGCCGGCCTCGGGGTCCTTGTGCTGCTGGTAGGCCAGCCACAGTGCGTGCAGCCACGCAACGACGTCGAGGTGTTCCTGCCACTGGTCGCACCACGGTGCGGCGGTGGTGACCTCGGCGCCGTAGACGTCCATGAGGTGGTCGTCCACCCAGTCGGTGAGCGCGGCCAGTTCGTCCTCGAACTCCTCGCCCTCCAGCTCCAGGATGGGCTTGGGGTCCGGCGGCGGGGCCGGGGCGGCGTACGAGGGCATGCCCGGGAATCCCGCGAAGGGCATGCTCGCGGCCATCGGGTCGGCCGGCGGGGCGGAGGCCAGCGTGTCGATCAGGCGGGCCTGTTCGGCCGACTGGTCCAGAAGCTTGCGCACCGATGCCTCGATCGATTCGAGGTCGCCTTCCGGCAGACGGACCGGCTCTATTTCCCCACCATGGCGGGGCTCAGCAGATTCGGACACGAAAAGGGTTCTCCTTGCAGCCGGGGCCGTGGAATCAGTGGCTCCGATGGTCCGGAGAATCCCCGGTTTCGGAAACCGGGGATCTGCCGCTATATTCCGCCCCGCCGCAATCCGGCCGGTGATGCGGTCCGGTCAGCAGGTCAGGTCGAAATCGTCCTGGGAATGCACCTGCTGGAGGGTCTCGGTGAGCCGGTCGGAGGCGACGGCCGCGTACTGGCTGGTCTTCTCGATGCCGATGAAGCTCCGGCCCTCCAGGAGGGCTGCGACCCCGGTGCTGCCCGATCCGGCGCAGAAGTCGAGCACGGTGCCGCCGGGCGGGGCGATCTTCACCAGCTGCCGCATCACCTCGACAGGCTTCTGCGTGATGTGCCGGCGCGCCTTGCCCGAGGGCTGCGAGGCGCTGAACATCCCCGGCAGGTAGACCGGGTTCGCGGCAGCGTCGATCTTGCCCTTCGCGCCCCAGACGATGAACTCGCAGTCCTGTCGGAACTTGCCCTTCTGCGGCCTGGCCTGCGGCTTGTGCCAGGCCATCACGCCCAGCCACAGCCACCCGGCGGCCTGAAGCGCGTCCGTGGTGGCCGGCAGCTGGCGCCAGTCGGTGAACAGCAGCGCCGTCCCGCCGGTCTTCGTCGCCCGGTGGGCCTCGGTCATGACCTGCGTCAGCCAGAGCGTGTACGAGCGCTGGTCCATGTTCTCGCCGGTGAAGTCCGGCAGGGCGTGCTGGGCGTCCGCGGAGACGTACTTCTGGCGGGCGGAGCGGCTGGTGCGCTCCTTCGCCGTCCGGCCGCCGCTGTTGTACGGCGGGTCGGTGATGACCGAGTCGGCGCAGCCGTCGGGCAGTGTCGCGAGCACGGTCAGCGCGTCGCCCTGGTGGAGGGAAAACGACAAAAGGGGACCCCAATTCGATGAGGGATGCGGGTGGAAGGGCTCCGGACCGCGCAGAAGCTCATGGCCGTAGAAGCCGGTGGCGCGCGGGGAGGCCCAAACTGTAGGTCACAATCCCCGGTTGGGAAGTATCGCGGGCCCAGGAGCGCGGAATCTCGCGGATTTCGGCGGCGATTTCGGTGACCGGGGATTCGGGCTTACTGTCGTGTCACTGCCCGGCGGACACCGCCGATGGCGTACCCCTTCCCCCCCTTTCCCTTTCCCGCAGGAGGCCCCTGTGTTCCGTCCGTGACCCCGCACGCGGCCATCGCCGCCGCCCGTCGCTCCCCGCCCGCCGCAGACCCTGACACGGAGACCGCCCATGTACCGCCCCTGCTGACCCGCCTCGTATCCCCCGCAACTTCCAAGGACCTGGAGGTCCCCCTGATGTTCCGCCCGTAACCCCCACTGCCCTGGTGCGCGAGGCAACGCCCACCCGGCACCCCCGATCCCCATGGCCTTCCCGGCCCGGCACCCGCTCCAGGAGTTCGCTGATGTTCCGCCCGTAAGACGCCCCCGCATCCCCCTTCTTCACCGGCCCGCCGCTGCGCGCCGATCCCTGCATTCCCCTGGAGGCACGCCCATGTTCCGCCCGTAACTCCCCTCGTCCCGCCGGGTGCGTGAGGCAACACGCACCCGGGCCGGGACCCTCTCGCCCGCCTCCACCGCTCCGGCCGCACGGCCCTTCCCCTTTTCACACCGTGCGGCCGGGGCCCACCCCCGAGGACCTCCCCGTGACCCGTTCCTCCCCATCCCCACGTGACATCCCCGCGGCCCGCCGACCGGAGGCCGCCCGGGAGTGAAAGGCATCGCCGCCGCGATCGGCGCGCTCTGCCTCTCCCCCTTCCTGCTGGCCGGCACCGCTGTCTTCGCCGCCGCCGCGAGCGACTCCTCGGGCAAGGGCACCTCCTGCGTCACCAAGTCGGTCGACACCGACGCCGTACGACGCCAAGTCGATTCCGTTCTCGGCGGATCCGGCGCCCAGAAGGTCCACGTCGACGGCCTCGACCTGCCCGACGAGCAGATACCGCACGCCCGCACCATCGTTGCCACTGGCATCACGCTCGAAGTACCCGAGCGCGGCCAGGTCGTCGCACTGGCCACCGCCATCCAGGAGAGCCGGCTGCGCAACCTCGGCTACGGCGACCGCGACTCGCTGGGCCTGTTCCAGCAGCGACCCAGCCAAGGGTGGGGCACTGCCGCCCAGGTCCGCGACCCCGTCTACGCCAGCACGAAGTTCTACCAGGGCCTGCTGAAGGTCCCCGGCTGGCAGCAGATGACGATCACGCAGGCCGCGCAGGCCGTCCAGCTGAGCGGCTTCCCCGACGCGTACGCCCAGTGGGAGCCTCTCGCCCGCGCGCTGCAGCAGGCCATCGCCCCGACGCTGAAGGGTGCCCGGCCGCCCGCCGACGGCCAGAGCCCGGGCCTCCCGGCCACAGACCCGTGCGTCCCGGGCGAAGACGGCAGCGGCTCCGGGCCGATCCCCGAAGGGGCCGTCCCCAAGGGGTACTCGATCCCCGCCGACGCCGATCCCCGTGCCAAGACGGCCATCACGTGGGCCATGAACCAGCTCGGCACCCTCTACCAGTGGGGCGGCTCCTGTCTCGCGCCCCACGGCCCGGACCCCATGGGCCGGTGCGACTGCAGCTCGCTGACCCAGCAGGCGTACAAGAAGGCCGGGATCACCCTGACCCGGACCACGTACACCCAGGTCAAGGAAGGCAACGCCGTCCCGCTGAACCAGCTTCGCCCCGGCGACCTGGTCTTCAGCCGCGGCACCCCCGCCGTCCCTGAGCACGTCGGTATCTACGCCGGCCACGGCTACGTCATCGAGGCCCCGCGCACCACAAAGCCGGTCCGTTTCAGCACCCTCGCGGATTACGCCGCCCACAGCGCGCGCCGTCTCCCGTGACACCGGTCCGCCCGGCCGGCCCTTGAGGCACCGGGCGGACCGGACCACCTTCGCGCCGCAGAACGCCCCCTCCCCCTCCCCCCCTTTCTTCCTGTTCCCCGGCAGGGCCCGTCGTGTCCTGCGCATGCAAGGAGCGCACCCCCCATCTCCCCCGCGAACCTCACCCCACCCCTGTCCGAACGCCTGACCCTGCTTGCCTACGATCCGGGGGTCTCGCCCAAGGGCGGCGGCCTGCCCGGCCTCGAAGTCCTGCGCACCGTCGTCAACTCGATCAACCTCTTCGGCATCGTCGCGGTGGTCGGCGCGCTCGCCGTCAGCCTCGGCGTGTGGGCCTGGGGCCACCACTCCGGCGGCCACCAGGCCGAAGCCAACGGCAAGAAGGGCGCGGTCGTCAGCGCCGGCGCCGCCCTCGGCCTGGGCGCGGCCAACGGCATCGTCGCGTTCTTCAGCGCCCTCGGCTCGCAGGTCCACTGATGAGGAAACGTTCCCTCGACGCTCTCGGTCTCGGCTGGCAGCCGCCCCGGCGCGTCATGATCGCCGCCGGCGTCCTGGCCGCGCTGCTCGTGCTGGCCGGCGCCGCGGCCTGGTGGACCGGCCGCGGCCACAGCCACAGCGCTTCCGCCCCGCACACCGGGTCCTCCGCATCACCGAAGAGCACCTCGGCCCCCGTGCCGAAGCCGCCCCCGGGCGGGTCCAAGGTCGCCGGTCCGCCGCCGATCGCCGACCCGCTGGCCTTCGCCCGGGCGAGCGCGGTGATGCTGTGGACCTTCGACGCCCGCACCACCAGCCGTGACGACCAACTCGCAGGCATGCACACCTGGATGACCGGCGAGACCGCATACGCGGACTGGGACTCCGTCCAGGCCCAGATCCCGGACCCGCTCCTGTGGTCCCGGCTCAAGGACAACGCCCAGCACGCCAGCGCCACCACCTCCGAGGCGCACTTCCCCTCGGCGTTCAAGCAGGCTCTGGCCGAGAACCCGCAGGCGATCACCGAGGCCTACATCTACGCCGTCACCGTCCGCGGCAAGACGCAACTCGCCTGGAACGGCGGCGGAGGCGGCGCCGAGGACCGCCAGATCACCCTCGCCGTCCAGTGCCGCCCCGGCAAGGACTGCCGCCTGGCCGCTGTAGCCCCGCGCGTCGCCCCGTAGCCCTTCCCCCCTCCCCGAAAGGACGCCCGCGTGGGCTTCTGTGACCTGCCCGTCGCCGGCAAACTCTGCACGGTCGGCGACGTGATCGACTTCGCCTCCGACCCCGTCGGCGCCATCGGGGACTGGATGGCCAAGTCGGCCGGCGACCTCGCCGCCGCCGCGGCCGACCTCGCCGCGAAGGCCATCAACCGGACCACCGACATCGACCTCGGCGCCGGCTGGTTCCGCGACAACTACGAGACGATCCTGCCCATCGGCCTGCTCCTGCTGGTCGCCACCTTCTGCGCCCAACTCGTACGGGCGGCCATCAAACGCGACGGCCAGGCCCTGGCCCAGGCCGTCACCGGCACAGCCTCCGGCGTGCTGTTCGCGTTCTGCGCCATCGCCTTCACCACGGTGGCCCTCGAGGTCGTCGACGCATTGAGCGACGGCCTGTTCAAGGCATCGGGGACAGACATGTCCACGGCCCTGCGGCGCCTGGTCAAAATCTCCCAGATCGGAGCCATCGCGGGCATGGGCTGGCTCGTCGCCGTCGTGGCCGCCTGCGCGAGCGCGGTCGGCCTGTTCCTCTTCTGGGGCGTGATGATGGTCCGCAAGGTCGGCATCCTGATCCTGGTGACCCTCGCGGTCTTCGCAGGAGCCGGCGGCGGCTGGGAGGTCGCCCGCCGCTGGCGACGCGGCTGGATCGAAGCCACCGCCACCCTCGTGGTGTCGAAACTGCTGATGACGATCATCTTCGTGCTCGGCATCGCGGCCATGAGCAAGACCGAAGCCAAGGACGGCGTCGCCGCCCTCGCCGACATGGCGGCAGGCATGGTCATCATGCTTCTGGTGCTGCTCTGCCCGTACATGGTGTTCAAGTTCGTCCACTGGGCGAGCGAAGGCACAGACGGTGAGCAGATTCACCGAGCCGGCGGTGCAGGTGCCCAGATGGCCCGCCAGCACGCCGAGAACGCCGGACGCAAGGCCGCTTCCGCAGCAGCCACTGCGGGCACCGGCGGCGCGGCAGCCGGGGCCGCGGGCGGCACCCAGGCCGCAGGCGGCGGAGGCTTCCCCGGTGACATCGCCGCCAATCCCACCGGCGGAATGAGCATGGACAAGGACGACTCCGGCGGCGACAGCTCCGGCGGCGGCTTCCGTGACCTCATGGAGCAGGCCGGCACCCCGCAGACCCAGAACAGCACAGGGCAGGGCGGCGGTCAGGACAGCGGTCCGCCGAGCTGGGGCGGCGCCGGTGGCCAGCAGGGCGAGTGGAGCAGCAGTGCTCCCTCCGATCCGATGCCTCCGGCCCACGGAGCCCCCTCCGCCGGTGACAGCTCCCAGTCCACCTCGCCGACCGGCCTGTAACCCCACCAGCCCCGCCCGGGGCAGGGCCCGCCCTCCCGCGTGCCCTGCCCCGGCCTGACCCGACCCGGACCTGAACCTTGTCTTCCGAAGTTCTCCCTCTCACCGTCAAGTTCCCCCACCGGTCCCGGCGCGGCATCCTGCTGGGCCTCAGCCTCCCGCAGCTCGCTCTCGTGTCCTCGGCCCTCGCGCTCCTCCTGGTCACCGTGGTGACCTCAGGCCTGATGGGCGCCGTCGTCCTGGCCCCCCTGTGGATCACCACCGCCGTCCTGGTCGGAGTACGACGCGAGGGCCGGTCGCTGATCGACTGGGCGCCGCTCGTCGCCCGCTACGCCCAGCGCCGCCGGAGTGGGCAGACGGTGTGGCGGGCCCGGCCGGTCTCCCGGCCGCGGGTCGAAGGGCTGCTCCACCTGCCCGGAACAACCGCGTCGCTGCGGGTGGTCACCTCCGCGTCCGGCGCCGCCGCCGTCCACGACCCCCACCGGCAGACCCTGACCGCCGTCGCCAAGGTCAGCTCCCGCGCCTTCGCCCTGCTCGATCCCGCCACCCAGAACGCCAACGTCGCCGCGTGGGGCCGGGCGCTCGCCGGCATCGCCCGGACCGGGCACGTCGCCACCGTCCAGGTCCTGGAGCGCACCGTCCCGGACTCCGGCGACAGCCTCGCCCGGCACTGGGCCGAGCACGGCAACCCCCAGGCGCCCGTCGCCGGACAGATCTACTCCGCGCTCGTCGAATCCGCAGGCCCGGCCGCCGCCCCGCACGAGGCCTACCTCGCCATCGCCCTGGACCTCAAAGCCGCCAAACGCCTGGTCAGCCAGGCCGGCGGCGGACTCGACGGTGCCTTCACCGTCATGGCGCAGACCACCGCGTCCGTCGCCCAAGCCGCCCGTGGCGCCGGTCTCACGGTGACCGGCTGGCTGGGCCCTCGGGAGATCGCAGCCGTGCTGCGCACCGCCTACGACCCCGCCTCCACCGCCCGCCTCCAGCAGTGGTCCTCCACCGGCCGCGCCGAAGCCGACCCGGCCGCCGCCGGCCCCGTCGCCCAGGTCGAGGAAACCGACCGGGTGATCACCGACTCCGCCCGGCACACCACCTACTGGATCGAGAACTGGCCCCGGACCGAAACCCACGCCGGATTCCTGCACAACATCATGTTCAGCACCGGCGTACGGCGCACCTTCTCCCTCATCTACGCCCCCCAGGGAATCGACTCCGCCCTGCGCGACGTCCAGCGCCGCAAGGCCGCGATCATCGCGGACGCCTCCGAGCGCCGCCGCCGTGGCCAGGTGGAGTCCGAGGCGGACAGCGTCGAGTACGCGGACGTCAAAACCCGCGAGAAGCAGCTGATCTCCGGGCACGCGGACGTCGCGCTGACCGGGCTGCTCACCGTCTCCGCCGACACCGACGCCCACCTGGACGCGGCGTGCGCGCAGATCGAAACGGCTGCCGCCGGCGCCCAGGTCGACCTGCGGCGCCTGATCTACCAGCAGACGGACGCCTTCACCGCCGGCGCTCTCCCACTGGCCCGCAACACCCTCTAACCCGCCCGCCCGCCAACTTGGCGTCCATCCCCTGCGAGAAGCCCTTGTCACCTGACGACCGCCGCGACATCCTCCCCACGAGCGACGCCCACCCGTACCTGCGGGCGGCCACCGCCGGCCTGCGCCACCACACGCGCACCCTCACCGCACAGACTGCCGCCAGCGAAAGCGCCCGGCCCGCCGACCGGCCACACCTCGACAGCCTGCACGCCCACCTCACCGCCCTGCACCGGCTGCTGGACCAGATCGCTGAACGCACCTGGCCCGAGCGCCCCGCCTCCGGACGGCACCTGGCCACCGCCCACGCCCGCCTCTGGCAGGCAGCCGACGCCGTCCACGCGGCATTCCACCTGCTACCCACCCCAGCCCCCGGCGGCAGCGACTGCCACCCCAAGCGGCTCCCGGAAGGCCCGCCCGTGCTGACCATCTGCCAGCGCCACCTGGCCGCCTCCCACGCCATACGGCGCAAGACCACGGCCACCGACCTCGCCATACCGGCGTCCTGAACACCCCCGCCCCGGAAACGAGCGAGCACCGTTGTCCCACCGCCGCGCCAGCGCCACCCCCCTGTTCACCCCGCACAACATCGGCCGCGCCCAGCGCCGGGCGCTTCGCAAGCAGACGGCCCGAGCCGAAGCCCGCGCCCGCACCGCCGCCGGCGCAGACGCGGAGCAGCAGCCCACCGAGGCGGCCTACCCCGATGCCGTCTACCCGCTCGCCGGGCGCCCCGGACCCGCGTCCGCCCGCGGCAGCCGCCTCAAACTCCCCGCCCACCGGATGACCACCGCCGTCGCCTCGGCCGCGTACCCGTTCCTCGCCGAAGGCGGGCTCGGCGCCGACGGCATCTATATCGGCCGCGACCTGCATGCGGAGGGCAGTTTCACCTTCGACCCGTTCTCCCTGTACGGAAAAGTCGAGGGGTTCACCAACCCCAACCTGCTGCTCGCGGGGGTGATCGGGCAGGGCAAGAGCGCCCTGGCCAAGAGCCTGGCCCTGCGGTCCGTCGCCTTCGGCTACCGGGTGTATGTCCCGTGCGATCCCAAGGGTGAATGGAGCGCGGTGGCCGCCGCCTTGGGCGGGACGTCCATCGCGCTGGGGCCCGGGCTGCCCGGGAGGTTGAATCCTTTGGACGCGGCGCCGAGGCCGGCGTCCGTGCCGGAGGCGGAGTGGGAGGGCGAGGTCCGCAAGCGCCGTCTGCTGCTGCTCGGCTCCCTGGCCCGCACCGTGCTGGGCCGGGACCTTCTGCCCATGGAGCACACCGTGCTCGACGTGGCGCTCGACGCCGCCTCCGCCCGGGCAGCGGCCAGTGGCCGTCCCCCGCTGCTCGGCGACATCGCCCACGCCCTGGCCGACGGGCCGGGCCTCGACCTCGCCGGCGGGCTGCTGGCCGGACGGCTCGGGGAGGCCGCCCGCGACCTTGCCCACGCCATGCGCCGCTTGGTCTTCGGAGACCTGGCCGGGATGTTCGACGCGCCCTCCACCAGCGCCTTCAACCCGTACAGCCCGATGCTGTCCATCGACCTCTCCCGCCTCGGCGGCAGCGACGACACCGCACTGGTCCTGGCCATGACGTGCGCCTCGGCCTGGATGGAAGCCGCGCTCACCGACCCGTACGGCGGCCGACGGTGGGTGATCTACGACGAGGCGTGGAGACTGATGAGGCATCCGGCCCTCCTGATGCGCATGCAGGCCCAGTGGAAGCTCTCCCGCGGCCTGGGCATCGCCAACGCCATGGTCATCCACCGGCTGTCCGACCTGCTGACCGCGGGCGACGCCGGCAGCCAAAGCCGCGCGCTGGCCGAGGGGTTGCTCGCCGACTGCAGCACCCGCGTGATCTACCGCCAGGAGACCGACCAGCTGCACGCCGCCGCCGGACTCCTCGGACTGACCAGCGTCGAAACCGCAGCCCTGTCCCACCTCAGCCGTGGCCGAGGCCTGTGGAAGGTGGCCGGCCGGAGCTTCGTGGTCCAGCACCAGCTGCACCCCGCCGAGCTGCAGCTCTTCGACACAGACGCCCGTATGCATTGACCGAAGAAACGTTGAACCAACCCGGGAACCCATGCCCACAGCACGCGCCGACCTGTCCCTGTTCGCCTCCGCGCTCGCCGCCCGTCTCCCCGGGCAGTGGACAAGCGAATACCAGCAGCATCCCAACTACCCAGACCAGTTCGCCACCATCGAACGTCTCTGGGACCGCGGCCACGTCGAGTACATCGTCAGCCAGTACGTCCTGGGCCACGAGGCCGTACTCCACGGCCCGGACGGCCAGCACCTCTACGTCAACGACCGGCCACTGCGGCCCGGCCAGTTCGTCGTCGTCCCGCTCGGCCCCGACATCGAGCCGCACCACTTCGTGGGCGTCGAGGAACCCAACGGGATCGCGGTCCCCAACGATCCCGTCCGGGCCGCCGCCAACATCGCGCGGCGGCTGCTGCCCCGCTACGAAGCAGCCCGCGACGCGGTGCGCCGGACCCTCGTCGACCAGCCCGAGCCCCCGCACCGCGAAGCCCCGCCGCAAGTCGACCAGACCCTCACCCTGACCTGGTACGAGGACGGAGCGCTCGGAGCGCCGTACAAGGACGTCCCGGAGGAAGCCAGGGAAACCCTGTACGTCCACGGATTCCAGTACCTGCCCCACCAGGCCGCGTTCCTCCTCCCCGCCTCCTACGGCGAGGCCGACCGCGCCGTGCGCATCCAGGCCGTCGCCCTCCGGCTCGTCGCGCACGGGATCGGCGTGAACCTGCGTCACGCCACGCCCACCGTCACGCTCCCGCCTCGCCCACCGGCCGTGGCCCGGCCGGTACCCGCACTGCCCGCAGCGCCTGCCGCCCGCGCCCGCTGACCACCTGAACGAAGGAACCGCTATCAGCACCCGCAGCTTCATCGCCCGCCCCACCGGTACCGGCTACGAGGGCATCTACTGCCATTACGACGGCTACCCCGACCACCAGCTCCCCCTGCTGCTCGGCGCCGCCCGCTACCGCTTCGGCGGCGACCTCGACGCCCTGCGCCGGCACCTCGTCGATGGACCCCACGACTGGAAGCAGCTCGGCATGGACCTCCTGGACGGGGCCCCCGACAACGTCCTGGAGCGGCTCGACCCCCACGGCGACCTCGGCCCCAGTGCGCCCTTCGACAACGTGTTCAACGTGGACGGTACCCCCGCAGAGCCGATCCCGGTCACCGACGCCAACGCTGATGCCATGGGCCTGGAATGGGGCTACGTCCTGCACGACCACGGCATCGAGGTCATCGCCCTGACCTGGTACGACGCCGGACCCATCGTGCCCTGGGACACCGACCCCCTCTCCCGGATCTCCGGCACCCCCTCGCTGTGGGACTCGAACCGGCCCGCGCCCATCCAGGCCCCCGCCACCCCACTGAAGATCACCAAGCCGCTCGCCCCAGCACCCGCACCCGCACCCGCCCGACCGCGGATCACCCGCTGAACGCCCCGCACATGGAACGCACTCCGGAGAGATTCCTGTCCGCCGCGCAGATCACCGTCGTCATCGCCACCCAGCTCCGCCCCGAACGCCTGCCCTACCTACAGGAGATGCACGCCAGCCTCACCCAGCAGACCGTGCCCTGGGAGGCAGTCCTCGTCCTCGACGGCGCCGACCCCGCCCTGGTACCTGCCCCAATCACCGCCGACCCCCGGGTCCGGATCCTCGCCCTGCCCCGACCGGTCGGCGCCGCCTGCGCCCGCAACCTCGGCCTGACCGAGGTCCGCACCGAATTCGTGAACTGGGCCGACGACGATGACGTCTTCCCCGACTGGAGCCTGGGCGTACGCCTGGAGACCTTCACCGACGAGCTCGGGTGGGTCGCCGGATACAGCGAGGACTGGCTGCCCGACGGCTCCCGCCGTCTGTGGGAATGCCCGGCCCCGCCCGGCTACCACGCCGCCGGCGACGTGGTGACGTACTGGCCCCGACCGCAGGACACCATCCCCGTCGGGCCGACGACCATCCTGGCCCGCACCCGCCTGGTCCGCGCGGCCGGCGGCATGGGCGGGCTCGTCCAGGGCGAGGACTACATGGCAGCCGTCGGCGTCACCGCGCTGGCCCCCGGCGTGCTGCTCCCGCTGCCCGTCTACCGGTACCGCAAGCACGACGGCCAGATGACCCGCGGCGAGCAGTACGAGGAGCTGGAGCTGGCCGCCCGCCGCCATGCCCACGCGTTCGGGCACGGCCTGCGCAACGCCCTCACCAGCCGGACGTGAGCATGGACGACCGTACGACACCCCGCTCCAGGGGCCAGGCACAGATCATCCTCGCCGTCAGCCCGGCCGACGGCCTGGTCGCCGTCCCCGTGGGCGAGCAGTACCCCTGGGCCAACACCGCACTTCAGCTCACGCCCGGATTCGAACGGCGCCCCGACGGCACGTACGCCCTGCGCGACGTGGACACCGCCGCACCCATCCTGCGCGCCCTCGCAGATACCGCACGCCGGCACCGCGTCCACCTCTTCGGCGGCCCCCGCACCTACCTCGGCGACTATGCCGCCGCGCTCGCCGACGGCCTGCCCGGGCAGTGGACGGTGAAGGTCGAGGTCTACGCACACCCGGTGTGGCAGGAAGACCTCGTCCCCCTCCTGTGGGACGCGGGCGAACTCATCGACTGCGTGGAGCACATCCGCATCCCGTACGCCGCCCAGCTCACCAACGGCGCAGGCATCGAACTCCTCCTGGCCGAACGGCCCGGCAGCACCGACCAATACCTGCTCGGCTCCTTCGCCGGCGCCACCTTCGACGACAACTACGCCAACCCGCACGCCCCCACCTCGATCGGGCTGCCCTCCGACGCGGCCCATGCCGCCGGCCTGGTCACCGGCACGTTCCTGCCCGCGTACGAACAGGCGGTCCACGAACGACTGCTGGCCGCCGTCGAAGCGGCACACGGAAGGCTCGAGGAACTCCACGCGACGTGGACGGCGATCCAGCACTCCGGCCGCTACAGCGACGGCACCCGCCTGGACCCGGCCACGCTCGGGCACACCCAGCAGCAGTACCTCGAAGAAAGCTCCGTGGAGTGGCGCCGACTGCGCCCCCACGCCGCTGCGCTCCTCTCCCGCGTGCGCCCTGTGGCGGGCGCCGAGGACTCCGCCTCTCTAGATCGGCTCCACCAGCTCCTTCACCCGGACGTGGCGGAACCCTCGTGGCCAGCGGCGCCGTCCTCGCCCCCAGCCCTGCAGCCCGGCACAGCCGAGATCCTCCGCCGGTGGCGGACCGGCGCGCCGGCCCTACTGCGCCAGGCACACGCCACTCGCCCCGTCGGCCCTGCTTCCACGGTCCGGCCCGCGCTTCCCACGGCCGGCGCAGCCGCGCCCGCCCTCCCCGGTGACCGGGTCGGGCGAACGCCCCGCGGCCGATGACCTTCCCCGACCATCAGGACGCCCCATGCAACCGCACTTCCATTTCGGGCTGCACGCCGAGCACGGTGTGGTCGCCCGTCCCAGCACAGCCATCACTTCCCACCTCGCGGCCTGGTACCTGGAGCGCGAGCAGTTCGAATCCGTGCCGGGCAAATCGGATCTGTTCCGGCTGACCCAGCCCGATCACGACCTGCGGCGCCGCGCCCGGCAGACCGTCCATGACCTCCGCCGACGTGGGTTCACCGTGCAAGCGGACCTCTCCCTCGATCCAGCCGAAACCGCCTCTCCGAGCGCCCCGACTCGGGGGAACTCCGCGGCCGAGCGACTGGCTCGCATCGCCCGGGCCGCCTCCGCACGACCTCCGCAGCACCGCGTGAATGCTCCCCAGGTTGCGTCCGTGCCCGTACCCGCCCTCGGCACCCACTCCTCGGCTGCCAGACGAACACGGTGACCGCGAAGGGCCCCACCCCGGCCTGACCCTCACGCCGCACCGACACCCCACCGCTTTCCCGCCACCACCGAAAGGAGATCCGCCTTGCCCGAAACACCAGCAGAGCCGTTCCTGACGATCCGGCACACCATCACCGGCGAGATCACCACCACCGGCTACAACGCCGCCGCCCGGCGGATCCTGCTCCAGGACGGCTTCGAAGAGACGCCCGACTGCGCCTGCCGAGCGACGGAACCCGGAACGGAGCGGACACCCGGGCCTGCTCGGCAGCCAGCGAGCTACCCGTCGCCGGCCATCCCCTGCACCTGTACCGAGCCCCCGGTCGGCCGGTGAGCGCCGACGTACGCCCCGGTTGGCCCGGTCGTCAATGTCGGCACAGTCCGTAGCCGCTCCGAGAGCGGCCAGCCTCTCCAGCTCATCGCCAACCCCACCCGCACCCGCACCTGTTGAAGGGAGCCCGTTTTGACCACACCCGGACCGCCTACCAGTCCAGCGCGCACCAAGGGCGGCGAACTACGTGCCAAGGTGGCCCGACTGCTGGCCGACCGGCCTGCGGACACCCTCACCATCGGTGACATGGCCAGGCAGCTGGGCCACTCCCACGGCGCCGTCCGCAACGCCGCCCTCACCCTGGTGCGACGCGGCGAGGCCGACCAAAGCGGAACCGGACAACCGGAGTTCCGCGCCAACGCGAAGACCGGCGCAGCCGCGCAGGCCGCTGTGATCAGCCCACCGGGCACCCACTCTCCCCGCGCCCAGGCGGCCACGGCCCGCACGGCCGCTCCCGCGGCAGCCACGCCCAGGCAGACCGGCCCGATCCGCCGCGCGGGGGGCCAGCTCTACCACCCCCGGGAGCTGGCCGATCTGCCCGACGTCGAGGCGTTGAATCGCCTGCGCGACGCCGACGTGCCGGTGCTGCTCTACGGCCCTCCGGGCACCGGCAAGACGAGTCTGGTCGAGGCGGCGTTCCCGGACCTGCTCACCGTCGCCGGTGACGGCGACACCACGGTCGGCGACCTGATCGGCGAGTACACGCAGGCCGACGGCGGAGGCTACGTCTTTCAGTACGGTCCGCTGGTCACCGCGATGACCGAGGGCCGCGCCCTGCTGATCGACGATGCCACCTTGATCTCACCGAAGGTCCTGGCGGCGCTGTATCCCGCGATGGACGGCCGCCGCCAGATCCAGGTCAAGGCCCACAAGGGCGAGACCATCAAGGCCGAGCCGGGCTTCTACGTGGTCGCGGGCCACAACCCCGGCGTCCACGGCGCCGTTCTGACGGAGGCGCTGTCGTCCCGGTTCAGCGTGCAGATCCAGATCGGCACGGACTATGACCTCGCCCTGGCCTTGAAGATCGATGCCCGGGTGGTCCGGGTCGCCCGACACCTCTCCCGCCAGGTCGACCTCGGTGAGCTGGGCTGGGCCCCCCAGCTACGGGAACTGCTCAGCTACCAGAAGACCGAGGCCGTCCTCGGCACCAACGCCGCGCTCGCGAACCTGGTCGGCATCGCTCCTCTGGAGGATCGCGACGCCGTCGCCGACGCCGTCATCAAGGCTGTCGGCGTCAAGAAGATCGCGCCCCTCACCCTCGGCAAGCAGCTCCCCGCCTCACCCGTCCGAAAGCCTCCGGGCAGCACCGTCTCCGCGCACCGGGGCCGCTCGCGATGAGCGCCCACCACCACGTCCAGTCCCCCGCCACCACGCCGGACCACGACGCCGACCTCGCACGATGGGACGACGACGGCGCCCCGCCCGCGCAACCCCGTTCCTCCCCGGACGCGTGGCTGCGCGTGGGAGCCGAACTCGGCGACCGGCTGGTCGCCCTCTCCGGCCGCCAGGACCTCCTCGTCACCTGCCGCCCCGGCACGCGCAGCGGCGCACCGGCCGCGTTCTACCCCACGTTGGGCGAGGTCGAGTTCGACGCCGGCCTGTTCGCCCCGCTCCAGCCCCACGAGATCCATCCGCGGATCGTGGGCGACGAGGAGCGGTATCCCGCCGCCTGGGGAGTGTTCGTCCACGAGGCCGCGCACGCGGCCCACTCCGTCTGGACACCGCCTGCCGGAGCGAACCCCCGTGTCGTCGAGGCCGCGTTCCTGCTGGAGGAGAGCCGCGCCGAAGGCGCACACCTGACCAGGCGGCCCACGGACCGCACGTACCTGCGCACCAGCGCCCGAACCCTGGTCATGCCCGACATCGCTCACCCCACCCTCCAGGGCATCGAGCACGCCGCCGGCGTGGCGGCCCTGATCCTCGGCCGCCGCGACGTCGGCATCCTGGACGCCGGCGAGACCCGGGCCGTCGCGGATCTGTGCGAAAAGGTGCTGGGCGCAGACCTGCTGGCCACCCTCACCCGCATCTGGACCGCAGCCCACCAGTGCGCCGACCACGACGCCACGACCATGCTCGGGCACGCCCAGGAATGGTGCGACGTTCTGGACACCGCGGCCCCCGCCCTGCCCGTGCCGGAGAACCTCACCGATCTGCTGTCCGGCGCCGTGGGGGTCGTCATGGACAGCACGGCCGCCACCGACGCCGCCGACCTCGCGGCGCAGGCGGCAGCGACCGACGCCATGGCCGCGAAGTCCCAGGCGCGGGCACAGGACCGCGCCCAGCGGGCCAGCCAGCGGCGCCAAGCCGCCGCCACCGCCAAGTCGGTCTTCAACGCCCGCGGCACCGTCAACCCCGACGGCACACCGGCGCCCCGCAGCAACCCGGTCACCGGCACCCGCAGGCCGACCGCCGCCGAGCAGAGTGCCGCCTCGCGCCTGAGCCGCGCCCTGCGTGCCGCCGCCTACCGCGAGCGGACCGAGGAGCGGATCACCAGCCCCACCCCGCCCGGCCGCCTCAACATGCGCGCGGCCCTCGCCCGTGACGCCCAGCGTGCGGCCGGGTCGGTCCCGACCGCGGAACCGTTCAACCACACCCGCCGCCGGAATACCCCCACCCCGCCGCTGCGTGTGGGTATCGCGGTGGACGTCTCCGGCTCCATGCGTGCCGCCTGCGCGCCCGTCGCGTCCGCTGCCTGGATCGTGGCACGTGCAGCCGCCCTCACCGACCCCGACTCCCTTACCGCCACCATCGCCTACGACAGGCACCTGACCGCGTTGACCCGGCCCACCCACCGGGCACCGGAGCGCGTGACGACGTTCGATGCCAACGGCGGCGCCCACAACCTCGGCGACGCCATCGACGCACTCGACCACGGCCTCGCACTCAGCCTCCCCGGCGCCGGCCGCCTCCTCGTGATCGTCACCGACGCCCGGTACCGCAGCGACGAAACCGCCCAGGCCGTCACCCGCGTCAAGCAGCTCACGACCGCCGGCTGCGCCGTGCTCCAGCTCACCCTCACCGCGAATTCCCACCATCTGCCGGGGACCACCGTGCTGCACCTGCCCCGGCCCTCCAGCGCTCCCGCCGCCATCGCCACGGCGGCCACAGACGCCATCCGCAGGACACGCTGAGACGACGCAGAAGGCGGAAGCGTCCCCCGAGACCACCGCCAAGCACTCGAGACCACCTCCGTCCGCCGCATGAATCGTGCACCTGATGCACGACCCTCCGCAGCGACGCAGGCCACCACCCCAACCGCCAACGAAAGGCACTCGATTTGAAGCCCCAGACCAGCAGCCCGACCTCGAACATAACGCCCATCAAACGGAATTCCCCGGGGGTCCCCACGTCCTTTGAGATCTTCCACAGCTGTGGACACACCAGCACCCGTGATCTGTCCGATCGTTCGGCGGACCAGCGCGCTGGATACGCCCGATGGCTCGCCGCCCGGCAGTGCACCGATTGCTGGCGGGCCGATCACCAGGCTGATGCCCCCAGTACGGCCGAGTGGCTTGCCACCAAGCGGGCGGACGAACAGGCCACCGCCGCCAACTGGGCAACCCAGTTCGACATGCCGCCCCTGGAGGGGCCGGAAAAGATCCTGGGCTGGGGCGAGCGGACCCGCCACCAGCTGGTGACCCGCGCGTACACCGCGCTGGTCACCGAAGGGACCTGGGACGAAGCCGACTGGGCCCAGCTGGAGGAGCAGGTCCGGCTGCTGACGAGGGCCGGGTGGTGGGTCGACCAGCGCGAGGCCGAAGGGAGCGATCTTCCCGAGCTGCTGGAGGCCGCCGACGACCGCGACCGGCCCACGGAAAACCCGTTCCGGTAGCCGCGCGGCGCGCAATATAGCGGCGAAGTCCCGGTTTCGGAAACCGGGGATTCTCCGGACCCTTTGTCTTCCACCGCCGCCCAGCGTCTTCGTGGAAGGACCGCCGTGCCCGAGACCCGCCCCGTGTATTTGCCGCCCGACCCGCTCACCCCGGAGCGGGACATCACCCGCCAGCACTTCCGTCCCGGCGAGCACGTCGTGATCCTCAAGGGTGCCGCCGGCGGGGAGCTGTGGGGCGACGCGATGAGGGTCGTGGCCCCCTCCTGGCACACCCCGACCGACGAGGACGGGTGGCGGCTGCTCGACCCCAACGGCGGCGACCGCTCCTACGTCACGGCCCACCCCCGCTACCTGGTGCACCTGTCCAAGCGGTGCCCGGAGTGCCTGATGCACCAGAAGGCGCTGCGGGAGTACCTGGTCAAGCGCCTCGGGGACGGCGAGGACGTCGTGGACTGCAGCTGGTACTCCCTGACCGCGCTCAACCAGCTCGTCCACGTCGCCGATACCCGGCCCGGGCGCTGACCACGGCCGTACCGGCGCCCCGAAGGCGCGGGCCTTCTGCCATCCGTTCAAAATGCAATCCCCGAGCGAGACCATGATCATTGCAATCCACTCCCGTGACGTGACCGCCGAGGATGCCCTCGCCGAGGCGCTCGGACGGGAGATCAGCCTGAACGAGGGCCCGACCACCGAGCCCGGTGGCACGGTGGTGGCCCATTCGAACCGGCTGGACCACTCCCCCGACGAGGACAAGACCTGGAGCTCTGCGACGTGGGCCGACCATCTCGCCAACCCGTCGCTGAAGCACCCGCTCGCCTCCGGGCCCGACGGCGACCGGCGCGCAATCCTCCACGTCACCGCGCACATGCATCCGCTGGACCGGGAGCTGAACCACGCCGAGTGGTCCGAGATCGGATACCGGATCGCCCGTGTCGCCGGTATAGCGCCACCCGGAGACGACCAGGCTTGCCAGTGGATCGCCGTCCAGGCTCAGCCCGGGCGCCTGGACGTGATCGCTAACCTCATCCGCCTCGACGGCACCTGGAGTGCCCAGCCCCGACGCCTCCTTCAGACCCTGGTCGCCGAGGCGCGGAGCATCGAGGCCGACCTCCTCCTTCGCTCCAGCCACCGGCAGGACTCCCCGCGCCGGGACCGGGCGCCCGGGCTGGAGCACGTCGCCTCTCCGCGGGTGCCGACCGCGACCGGCCCGCTCGCGGGAATCCTGCGGCAGCTCGCCGCCAAGCAGTCCGGCCCGATCTCCACAGTGCGTCAGCTCGTGGAAGAGGTCGGTCGGCAGGCCGCCACGCTACCCGGCGACCAAACCAAAGCCGCGGCAAGGGACTTGTTCTGGGCAGCGCGCCGCCTGTACGGGCTGCAGGAGCAGCTGGGCGAGATCGCCTCCCGGCTCCAGCCCTCTGAGCCTTCGGCCGCCCTTGCGCCGGCCCGACCGGTACAGGCACCTGCCGCATCGCGGGCGGCCGTACGGTGAACGAGCCGGCGACCCCTCGCGAGGCAGCACCCGTCACGGTCGCCCGGGACATCGACACCGGCCGGATCATCGCCCGCGGCGGTGATGGACTGGCTCACGGCATTCTGGAACGCACCCTCTTCCTCCGCGAGGTGCGCGGCACGACTTGGCACAGGATGTCGCCGACCGTTCTGCCGGAGGACCAGGCCGCAGTGGCGCGGCTCGCCGTCGCCCGGCTCCAGGCGGCGCGGTACCGGGTCGAGGCCGACGCCGAATACGCGACGGAGACGACTCAGGACCGCTACGTCACGGACGGCCGGTCCATCGCCAACCTCGCCGCCGCCATCCGCGAGGCGGCCAGCCCGGCCGAGGTATCCGACCGGCTGGAGGAGGTGACCGCCGCGCACGACGGCATCCTCGCCGCCCTGGACCAGCTCCTCCACTCCCTTGCCGCCGTCTACGACGGCCTCGGCGGACCTGCGGACCGGCACGCCGCGGCCCGCATGCGCTACCTGGCCGAGCACCACCTCGGTCCCATCACCGCCGACCTGCTGCACACCCGCGCAGAGCTCGCCGACCGCACCACGGCCCCAGCCAGGCCGGGCACCTCACTGCCCGCCGCCCCGCCGGCCGCACCAGCCCCTACCGCCTCCGGACGGACCCGATGACCCCCGCCCCATGTTCGAGGAGCCCATGCCCGCCCCCCGCACCCTGCCCGACGACGACAGCCGAGACGTGGAGTCGTTCGCCACCAACCTCTCCGAGGAACTCCCCGGGGCCTGGACCGTGCACCACCACCAACACCAGAGCCACGAGGACCAGTTCCTGCACGCCGAAGAGGTCTGGGACCTCAACGAAGTGGTCGCCGCTCTCGCCGAGTACACCCTGGGCGCAGACGCCCACCTCATCCGCGACGACGGCACCCGCCTGTACGTCACCCTCCATCCCCGGCATGACGAGGAGTTCCTCGTGGCCGCCATGGCTCCGTCCGGCGCTGCCCCGGAGGCATTCGCCGGGGTCCGCGAACCGGACGGGATCGCCGTGCCTGCCGATGCCGAGCGCGCCGCCCGCGCCATCACCGCCGACCTGCTGCCCCGATACGACATCGCGCTCGCCCAGGTCCGGCACAACGCGATGAACCCCCCGCAGCCCCTGCCCTCTGCCGGTGCTCAGCCGCAGCAGGTGGTGATGACCTGGCTCGAGGACGGTTCCCTCGCGGCTGTCACCACCGCCCGGCCCGCAGCCGAAGCCCTGGTCTCCGAAGGGTTCGCGTGGAACACCCCGGCCGGCGCCTATGTGCTCTCCGGCGACGACACCCGCGCCCAGGCCCACGCCGTCCAGGCTGCCGGCGCCCGCCTCGCCCGCCTCGGCTTCGCCACCGTGCTGCGCGCCGCCGTCCGTCCTGCCGCGGAGGCCACGCTGCCCACTCCCCCGCCTGGTGCCCGGACCGCCGCCCGCGCCCGGTGACCCCTACGCCCCGGCACCACCCAGCCCACGCCCAGCCATCCGTCGGCAGTACCGGCCACCGGCCGCGCGTCCCACCGCTCAACGCCGCCACCCGGCCGCGGCTCGCCCGTTTCCTGCTGCGCAGCTACCTGCGCGCCGCCGTCGTCAAGGCCGCAGGTCCCGACCGGCCTCGGCTCGCGCCTCCGCCGCGCACCGCACCTCCGGCCGCCTCCATCCACCGCCAGCCCCGCTGACCACCGTCGGGGGTACGTCACAGCCCCCTGGACCGCCCATGACCCCACCCGCCGCCACGCTCACCGGCAGCATCACCCGCCAGCTCGACCAGCTCTCCGCGCACCTGTCCCAGGCCGGGCCCCAGCAGGCCGCACAGATCCTCCAGCAGGTCCTGGACTCCGAGAACGGCATCCTCGGCAGGCTGACCGCCCTGGTCGGCACCGGCACCTACGTCACCAAGCACCACGCCCAGAGCGGCGTCTTCCCTGGGGAGATGTGGCTGGCACTCGGGCGCACCGCCAACACGCTGCACGACCTCGGCCTCGACCTGGACGAACACCAGGAAGTGTTCGAGGAGATCGCCTCGCGCCGCTCCCTGACCACGTCCTCACCGGCCGCCACGCAGGCCACCGCCCTGGTGGCGCGAGGGAGGCACCGGTGAGCAAGAGACAGCAGTGGACCGGCTGGGGCCAGGCCCAGCAGGCGCAGCAGCACTACCTGGTCGAGCCCCGCTACCTGGCCGGCGGCGGAGACCTGCGCCACGTCGGCGAGTTCCTGCGCGCGTCGGGGTGGAAGGACATCGCCGGCCAGTCCGGCACGATGCTCGCCTTCGACTCGCCCGACCAGATGGTGCGCGTGGCCTATCAGCCGCCGGGCGGCTGGCAGGTCCACGGTGCCGCGCACGGACATCAGCCGGCCTGGCAGGTCACCCTGGCCCCGCAGACCCCGGTGGAGATCGTGGCGGGCCTGACCGATGCGCTGACCAAGCCGCGCTCGGCGCACGCCCCGAACGTGTGGGCGCCGCTCACCGAGAAGTCCTGGAGCATGCAGCAGGACAACTACTTCGTCGCTCAGAGCCCCGACCGGCACGCCGTCGTGCAGTACGTCCAGCCCGGCGGTGACGGAAGCCAGAACCACTGGTGGGTCGGCGCCCGCAACGAGCACGGGCCCGTATGGAACGCGCAGGCCACCGCGAGCACGCCGCTGCACCTGGTGCAGTCCCTGACCACGGCCCTGGCCGACCCGGAGCCGGTGATGCGCCCGCTCGGACACGTCCCGCTCAGCAACCGGATCCGCGTCACCTCCGTGTCCGTCCTGCCCGACCAGCTCGGCGCCTGGCAGCAGGCCCGCCTCTCCGCCGCCCGCGCCGCGGCATGGAGCCGCAACTGGGTCTCCTCCCGCACCGGCGCCAAGACGTCCGGCTACGCAAAAACCCGATGAATCGCCCGGCCTCAGCCGCCCGCTCCGGCGTACCCCCCTCCCGGCCACGGCCCTACACCCCAGCGCCGCTGAACCGGCCTCAATCCCCTGGAGCTTTTGATGACTGACGGACACACGACCCGGCTGACCGCCGAGGACATCCGTGCCTCCGCGCACACCCTGCACCTCCTTACCGCCTACCTGCGGACCGGCCCACACGCGGCTGAGGCCCTCGCCCTGATCGCGGCACTCGTCGACGCGGACACCGGCACTGCGGTGCGCCTCGGCGAAGCGCTGCGCGGCATCGCCCGCTACCTCGCCCAGGAGACCACGGTCCCCCGCACCGACACCCTCGAGGCGACCCTGGGCGAATACATCGAGGCCGCGTTCGTCCTGCAGGACCTGCGCCTGCTCGACCTCACCCTCGAACCCCTGCGCACCGCGCCCGTCCGTACGAGCCCCGCCGAAACGGCCCCGTGGCACTAAGCCCCGCCCAGCGGGCCTCGTACGCCAACGACCACCACACGAAGATCCCCTTCGAGACGACGCCCCGCCACCTCGCGGGGCCCGGCGACCTCCGTCACGTCACCCACGCCCTGCTCGCCGCCGGGTGGACCCTCACTTCCGCCCCCGGCGATCCACGGATCGCCCTCACCGGCCCTGACGAGGGCCGACACCACATGGTGATCGACCCGTTCGCCTCCGGCTCCTGGTGGCGGATCCACTCCGTCGACTGGACGTGGAACGCCTCCTTCGACCGGATGGTGCCGACGGAGATCATCGCCGGATTCACCGACAGACTCTTCGACGGCCCTCGCCGAGGCGACACCGGGCCGTGGGGGCACATGCAGAAGGCGGGCTGGAGCGTAGACCTCCGCCCAGACGGAACCGGCGAGGCCCTCTCGCCCGACCCGAGGCTGACCATCCGAGCCGAACTGCGCCCCATCTTCAACGACTCGCCCGACCACCTCGCGTGGCGCATCGAGGCCCAGCCCGAGCACAGCGGCCCCCCGATCTGGCAGATCTGGATCAGCGGCCCGGTCCCGGACCACCTCATGGCCGGCCTGGCCGAGCAGCTCGTCTCCACCGCCCCCGGCCTGCGCGGCATGCACGACCTCGACCACTACGCCGCCCGGCAGGAGAACAGCCCGCTCACCCCGGAGCAGGCGGTCGAAGCCCACTTCTCCCGCATCGACGCCGCCCGGGCCCGAGCACGCACCCAGCGCCGCACCCGTCTCACCACCCGCCTGCCGGCCCCGGCCGCCGCCCCAGCAAGCCCGTCATCCTCCCGCGCATCCCGCCCCTGAACCCTCGAAAAGGCCCGCCCGTGCCCCAACCCGTCCCCTCCGGCAACGCCACCGTCCCCGGCCACCAGGAGATTGCCGCCCGTCTTGCCGTCCTCCGCTCCGCACGAATCGGCCTGTTCGCCACGCACGCCGACAACCTCGAACTCGCCGTCGCACGCCGTACGGTCACCGCGAACCACATCGCCCTCTCCCTCAGGGAAGGCGCACAGCGGTGAGCGGGGCCGAGAAGCCGCCGGTGCTGGCCCAGCTCGTTCCCCGCTACCTGGCCGGCGGCGGGGATCCGCGATGGGTGACCGCCCCGCTGCAAAAGGCCTTCCGCTGGCAGTCGGCCCACATCCCCCTCAGCCCGGTCGTACGGCTCACCCGCCGCGACCGCCAGGCCGAACTGCTGCTGTCACCGGACCCGGACGAGCACTGGTGGACCCTGCACCACACCGGAAGCAGCACCGAGAAGGCGTGGACCATGCGCTTCGGCGCCCGCACCCCGGCCGAGATCGTCGCCGCAGCAACCGACGCCCTCACCACCAACGCGGCCGACAACCCCGCCGATCCGATGCAGATCCTGGAGCACGCCAGGTGGAAGCGCTCCGTCCTGGAACACCAGATCTCCTCCCCGGACGGACTCGTCACCGTCTCCCGGCACCCGCTCGGCGCGCTGCACATCGAGGTCACGGCCCACGACGGCCCCGGAGCGTCCGAACCGACCGCCCGTCCGGCCTGGCGGGCGTACTTCTCCGACCACACCCCGCCCCACCTGTCCGCCGCCGTCCTCGCCGGCATGGTCTCCACCGAGCCGCTGCTGCGTGACGAGAAGGCAATGGCGCCCTTCCTGCGCTACAGCGTCCGTATCGCCCGCGAACGCGTACCCGCCCATCAGGCCGAGTCCGCCCTGTGGGACCGAACCGACCGTCTCGCCGCCCACCGCACCGGCACGCCGCAGCCGCCACAGCCGCCCGGCGGGTCGCTGCACCGCCGCACCCGCTGACCCCTTTCGTCCCACGCCCCCTCCACGGAACAGCGCGCCCTTGTCCCAGTCCAGCTCCTCCTCCGACGGCTACGACATAGCCTTCAAGGTCCTCCTCGGGGTCTTCGCCGTCGCCATCCCCCTCTCCCATCTCGCCTGGCTCGGCGGGAACCTCACCGCCCTGCTCACCGGGCAACCCTGGGCCGACTACCGGCCCGCCGACGCCCTCATCCGTCCCGACCAGCTCTGGCCCGGCCTGGGAGAATCGTCCCTGCTCCTCGGTGTCCGTGTCCTTCCCGTACTCGCCCTGATCGCCCTTGCCGCCGTCGGCGGCGTGTGGTGGAGCCGCCGCAAGGGCGCCTTCGGCGGGAGGAACAAGCGCCGGGTCCAGGGCACCGCCAAGGCCAGAGACATCGAGCCGCTCTTGGCCAAGGCGATCACCGCAAAGGCCCGCAGCCTGCGCCCCAGCCTGATGGACGCCGACCGCATCGCGGCCTCGGACACCGGAATCCTCCTGGGCAACCTGCAGGGCACCCGGACCGAGATCCGGATGGGGTACGAGGACGTCGCGGTGGCGATCATGGCACCGCGCTCCGGGAAGACCACCTCGCTGGCGATCCCCTCCATCCTGGCCGCGCCCGGCGCCGTACTCCTGACCAGTAACAAGGCCGCCGGCGACGCCTATACGACCTGCTTCGACGCCCGCAGCCGAGTGGGGCGGGTGTGGTCGATGGACCCCCAGCAGATCGCCCACGCACCCCGCACCATGTGGTGGAACCCCCTTGCGGACGCCAAGTCCCTGGAGGGAGCGAACCGGCTCGCCGGCCACTTCCTCGCCGCGTCCGTGGACGCCTCCCAGCAGGGCGACTTCTGGTCCAAGGCGGGATCCAACATCTTGTCGCAGCTGTTCCTGGCCGCGGCCCTCGACAACCGCCCGATCACGGACGTGATGCAGTGGCTGGCCTTCCCCGCCGACCGGCGACCGCTCGACATCCTGCGCGACCACGGATTCACCTCCGTCGCAGCCCAGTTGAAGGGCACGGTTGAGGGCCCGCCCGAAACCCGAGACGGCATCTATGAGACCGCGAGACAGTACGCGTCCGCCCTGCTGAGCGCCGACATCGCCGCCTGGGTGACCCCGCAGAAGGACGTACCGGAGTTTCGCCCGGCCGAGTTCGTGGCTTCCACCGACACGCTGTTCCTTCTCTCCAAGGACGGCGGCGGAGGAGCCTCTGCGCTCATCGCAGCGTGCGCCGACTCAGTGATGCGGGCCGCGACCGCCCGAGCCGAACGCACTGGCGGACGTCTCGACCCGCCCATGCTCGCGATCCTCGACGAGGCCGCAAATGTATGCAAAATCAGCGACCTCCCGGACTTGTACTCGCACCTGGGCTCGCGCGGAATCATCCCGATAACGATCTTGCAGTCCTACAGGCAGGGCCAGAAGGTGTGGGGCGACGCGGGCATGGACGCCATGTGGTCGGCGGCCACCATCAAGGTCATCGGGTCTGGCATTGACGACCCGGACTTCGCGGACAAGCTGTCCCGGCTGATCGGCGATCACGACGTGGAGACCAAGTCCACCTCCGTCTCGGAGTCGGGCAAGTCCACCTCGATCAGCATGCGGCAGGAGCGGATCCTGCCCGCGGACCGAATCCGTTCCCTGCCCAAGGGCACGGCCCTCCTCTTCGCGACCGGCCTGCGCGCCGCCATGCTCGACCTTCGCCCCTGGTACCTCGAACCGGGCGCCGGAGAGCTGTCCGCCGCCTCCAAGGCCGCTTCCGACGCCATCACCGCCCGGGCCATCGCCAAGGCCGCACCCCCACAAGCCGACTTCGGGCTGGCCGTATGAGAGACCTCGTTCTGGACCTCTTCGCTGGTCCGGGCGGCTGGGGGCACGCCCTGCACGTCCTGGGCGTGCGCGATGTCGGCCTGGAGTGGGATGAATGGGCCTGCAAGACCCGCGCGGCGACCGGGCAGACCACGATCCGTACCGACGTCGCGCTCTACCCGGTCCGCCCTTTCATCGGCCGGACCCGCGGCCTGATAGCGAGCCCGCCCTGTCAGGCGTGGAGCATGGCCGGCAAGCGCCTCGGCCTGGTAGACCAGCCCCTCGTCCACCAAGCCGTGGCGGACTTGGCCGCCGGACGAGACACCCGCCCCCAACTGCTCGCAGCCTGCCAGGACCAGCGGTCGCTGCTGGCCGCCGAGCCGATGCGCTACCTCCACGCCCTGCACCAGGCCGGCGAGCCGGAATGGGTGCTGATGGAGGAGGTCCCCGACGTCGCGCCCTTGTGGAAGCAGTACGCCGCCGTGCTCCGCTCCTGGGGGTTCTCCACCTGGAGCGGCATCCTCAACGCCGCTGACTACGGCGTGCCGCAGACGAGGCGGCGGGCGATCCTGATCGCTTCCCGGAGCCGTACGGCGACGCCGCCTGAGCCGACACACGCCAAGTTCAGCGAGCCGGAGACCTTCTTCGGGCCCGGCCGCCGAACCTGGGTGTCCATGGCCGAAGCCCTGGGCTGGGGACGCACCGACGGGCCCGTACCCACCGTGTGCGCCGGCGGCGGCCCCGGGGGCGGACCGGAGCCTTTCCCCTCCGGCTCCCGCAAAACCCTCTCCGACGCCCGCGACCGCGGCGCGTGGAAGAACCCCCCGCTGCGCCCCCGGAACCCTGAGACCGGGCCTCCGTGCAGCTGCACGAAGGAATCTCCGGAAACGCCGTGGTGCGGTGGCGGACAGGACTGGGTCTTGCGCAGCAACAGCCAGGCGAACGCGGCCATCCGCCCCGTGACCGAACCGGCCGCCACCTTGTTCTTCGGCAACCGCGCCAACGAATGCGTCTGGACCACTACAGGACCCGCGGAGACAGCGCCGCCGACGATCCGTATCACCGCCGAGGAGGCCGGCATCCTGCAGTCCTTTCCGCCCGCCTACCCCTGGCAGGGCAACAAAGGCCAGCGCTTCTCCCAGATCGGGAACGCTGTTCCCCCCTTGTTCGCGGCCCACTTGATCGCACCACACGTCGAACGCGTGCTCACCCGCGACGACTTCGTCCTGGGGGCATGATGTCCGACGCCGCCTGTACCGAAGCCGACGAGAATGTCCTGCAGTACCCGGCGTCTCCGCCGGTGGTCCACTACGCCGAACAGGCCCTGCTCGGCGCCCTGCTCCTGGTTCCCGAGCGGCTCAAGACCATCGGGCCGCTCGAGCCTGAGCACTTCGCCAACACCGCGCACAGCGCCCTGTTCGCGGCGATGCGCACGGTGTCCCCGCCCACGCCCGAGGTCCACCGGGCCCGCCCGGTGTGGCCGAACCAGCTCCTCGACGCGGCCCAGCCCCGGGCCCGAGCCCTGACGGCCTCCTACCTGCACACCCTCATCAGCGTCTGCCCCACCGACGCCCACGCCCCTGCCTACGCGCAGATGGTCCGTTCCGGGTATGCCCGCCGCGTTCTGCGCCGACATGCCGGTCTCCTCGCCCAGGCCGCCCGTGCACCGGGGCCCGATCCGGCTCGGACGGTCCTCACCCGGGCCGACCAGCTAGCCGTCTACCTCGACGAGCTGACCACGACCTTCCCCTCACACCCCGGATCAACGCCCCGGACCCCTCCGACTCCCGCCCCGACTGCTGAGGCGTCGGAAGAGGCGGAGGACGAGGAACGGATGCTCCTGGCCACGGCCACCGCACACCCCGATGGCCTGCCTCGGATGCGCTGGCTACACGAGGGCGACTTCACCGCCCCCGCGCACGCCGCCCTCTACGCCTGCTTGACGGCACTCGCCCGCCGGGGTGCACCCGTGGACCCCATCACCCTCCTGTGGGAGGCTCAGCAGCGCGGCCTGCTTCGCGAAGGGCTCCAGCCCGACGAGGTCCTCGACTTGCTCGCCCATCCCGCAGGGGCACCCGAGCACTGGGGCCAGCAGGTCCTCCAGCGCGCTCTCCTGGCACAGGCTGGTGCCGTTGCCGCACGAATCGAAGCGCTCACTGCGGACGACGCCACATCCGTCCACCAGCTGGCCACCGGCAGCCGCCGGGCACTCTCCGCACTGTCCTCAGTACGGAGCCGCTGGCACCAAGCCACAGGCGACTTCGCCGAGAAGCCCACCGCCCGCCAGCCTGCCGTCCCCCGTGCTCCCGCCGTCCGCACCCCGGCCGCGCGAGCTGGCCCTGCCACCCGCACCCCCGCCCGGCCAGGCCGATGACCAAGAGAGGTTGCCCGCACCTCAGCGACTCCCGCCCACCCACAATCGTGCCTCCTCCGCCCCCTCCCGTTCGCCGACCAGGCTCCAACACGGCGCTCGGTGCCCCGCATGCTCGTGCCGTGGCCCCCCGATGAGTCGTCTACCAGTCCGCCACTGGGCGGAATACCTTGGCATCCGAAGTCTTCGCCAGTTCCCAAGAGATCAGCGAGTAGCCCTCGGGCCTCTTTTCCAGTGGATGGTGGTTCCGCAAGGCGCAGATGATGAGCTCGCTGGACTCGACTGCCATCGGCCAGCCCTCCGGCGTCGCTCCCCGCTCTGCCTTGTAGTAGGGGTTTCGGGCCACGATGCCAGTGACCCACTTATCCGGAACGCTCGCCTCCTCCGAGGGGCTCTCGGGGCGCTCGGCCCAGGAGATCGAGGGGACGTCGTCAGAGGAGACGAGGTACCCGACAGCTTCCAGCGGCTCGTGATCCTTCAGGTGTTCCCGGGTCACAGCGCGGCCTGTAAGTGGACGGAGGAAGCCCGAGGCCATCGCGTCGTATCGCTCGAAGAGGTGCCGGAGCGGAGCCATGTCGACCGGAATGCCCACCAGTTGGAAGGAGATATTGCAGCGCAGTACCACGCGGGAAGGGTCGCTGGAGACATCAGCTGTCAGCGTGTAGAAGCCTCCGCCTAGGCAGGTGTCGAAGTACGCGACCTGCTCGGTGTGGTGGATGTCCTCCAGTCCGCCGTAGCGCTTCGTCCTGCCGGTCAGCGCGTTGACGAACTCCCGAGCGCCGGTTCCGTGCCACGCCGTGGTTGCCTGTCGGATGCTCCAGGATGGTTCGGATGTCGTCCAGCCCATGGAGTTCAGCGTGTGGACGAGATCAATGAGACCGCCTTCGTCCAAACGGCGGACCGGGAGGTCCAGGGCGACCCCGTTGCCGCTGGCGATCACCCAGTCGACATCGGGCAGTTCATGGACGAAGACGAGTTCACCGAAGCTGTCGTCGGCGGTGACGTACGGCAGCGGCTCCAGCGTGTCCCCAAGCAGGGAGACGCTGGCTGCCGGCAGATCGTTGATCGGTCGGCGCTTGGTCTTCCTCGTGGTGTCCAGGCCAAGGTGGACACGACCGTGGGCGACAAGCTCCGCCTGCTTTGCCTTCAACAGGTTGGCAAGCGATTCAGGTGAACGGAGGAGCTGCAGCAGTTCCTTCTCACCGATGAGCAGTATGGGCTGTCGCCCTCGGAATTCGACGACCTGCTGGATGACGGATTCCGTGAAGCCCGCGATGCTGATGATCACACCGATAGTGGCAGGGCCAGCTCGCTCCACGCGGGCCCGCACGCTGTCGAAGGTGTTGACGTCAACAGGCGCCTGTTCCCATTTGGCCTCGATCACGTACCAGGCGTCGCCGTAGCCCGCGACAAGATCGGTTTGCCTTGGTCGTGCAGCGCCGGCATTTCGCTGGACGCGGAAGTGCGCGTTCTGGAACAGCCGCTCCAACAACTCCTCGAGCTTCCGGCCACGTCGATGCGCGTCCGAAGTGGACTGGAGTCGCTTGAACTCCGATACCAGCAAGGACTCCCACCCCATTGGGGTACCTCCCCATCGCCTTGGCCAGCCCACCCCAAGGAACCGCGTACCGGCCACAACGACGCGGCATCGCTCCGGATGCTACGTCCCGGCACTGACACACGTTCAGGTCAGTGAGCCGGCCTATGCCGCCGCGTCGTAGGACAGCCGAAACAGCTCCATCGCCCGCTCGAGGTCCTTGTCTGAGCGCAGCTGGACCTCCAGGTCGCCGGTGCCGTGATGCCCAAGCCCCGTTACATCCCTGGTGAACCCCGGCACGAGATCGACAGTTGTAGGCGCCGCCTTGAGGTATGCGAGGAGCTTGTCCTGCCGGGATGTGATACAGGCGAAGTTGCGCAGCCGCTGGTACGCGTCGTACTGCTTGCGCTCGACCTTCGCGACGTCCCCGCCCAGCCCCAGCAGCGCCTCGTCCACGGCTGCCGCCAGTTCCGCCATCGCCTCGCACGCGCGCCGGACGGGCACGGATGCGTCGGTGCCTCGGCGCCGCAGGCGCGACGGCACTTTGCCCTGCGCGGCCACTGAGGCGACGGTCTCCAACCCGATGTGATGCTGCCCGTACAGCCGATAGCGGACCAGGTCGATCGAGTGGCGATGCTCCCGCACGGCATGCAGGTCATAGCGGGTGAAGTCGCCGGCGATGCAGATCAGCCGGGGCGCGCTCCACAGGACCTGAGACGCTGCCGTCTCCCCGAGACGCTCGCGGACCAGCGCTTGGAACTCGGTGCGATGGTCCATCAGCCAGGCCACGTAGAACAGCCCTTGCGACAGCACACCGGGGTCGGTGGTTCGCTTGTACTCGACGATCACCGGAGCACCGTTCTCGTCGAGCCCCAGCGAGTCGATGCGCCCGCCGTGGACAGGGCCGGTGCTGTATTCGGAGGCGAGGAATCGAACCCCGAGCATCGCCTCCATCGCCCCCTCGACCAGGCCCTGCACATCGGCCTCAGCCTCAGCCAATCGCGGCAGGACTTCGGTCACGCCTTCTTTCGTGGAGAACAGCTTCAGGCTCAACACCCCCTTGTCGCACGTGCCGAGGGGTAACACCCGCAGGTTCAGGGATATTTCCGCCAGCCGGGCCATCCGGGGATCGGATCTTTCGGGCCAGGCTCCGCCGGGGCAGCACTCACGCTCGACCACTCTGAGGTCCAGCGAACCCCAGGCCGCCCTTCCGGAGTGCCCGTCGCCGATCCTCCCGTTCACTGCGCCGTGATGCCCCACCCCTCCCCTCCGACCATCCGTTCGACCGAGCGACCGCGATGCCGAGCGTGAGCAGGGCAGCTCGGTGATACACGAGGCTCCCGGACGACCACCACCCCGGCAAGCCGAGCGCCCATCACTGATCAGTGCTGTTGCGTGCGGGTCCCGAAGGCCGTGACAGCGGCAGCGGTGGAGAGGACCGCCAGCAGCGCGAACAGCGCGGGGTACCCGCCGAGGGGTCCGGCCAGGGCTGCGCCGGCGAAGGGGGCGATGGCGGCGGCTGCGTGGGCTGGTGCGCCAAGGAGGCCGGAAAGTCGGCCGTAGTGGGTGGTGCCCCAGCGATCGGTGACGGCTGTGGCCTGGAGGAGGGTGAGGTTGCCGCGGATCACTCCGGCAAGGACGGACACAGCAACGAGTAGGGCGTACGGGCCGGCCACGGTGGCGAGGGCCGCGGTGGTGAGGGCGCCGAGCGCGATCAGGGTGACGGTGCGGGCGGTGACACCCAGGCGGCGGGCGAGCATCGCGTACAGGGTGCGGCCGAGCGTCTGTCCGGCGCCTCCGAGGCCGAGGACCCATGCGGCTTGGGTGGTGGTGTAGCCGCGTTCGAGGAGGAGGGGGACGAGGCCGATGACGACGGCATACATGGCGAACGCGGACAGGGTGAAGGTGACGGACAGCATCCAGAACGCCCGGCTGCGCACGACCTGCTCGTGGCCGCTGGTGATGTGCGGCGGGCTCGGTGGGGCCGGCGGCCACGGGGCTTTCAGTGCGATCGCGTGGGCCGGGACGGTCAGGGCGGCGAGGATGCCGGCGAGCACTACGTAGGTGGCGCGCCAGGACATGTGGTCGGCGAGGATCGCAGTCAGGGGTGCGAAGACGGTGGAGGCGAGTCCGCCGGCGAGGGTGACGATCGTGAGCGCGCGGACGTGTTCGGGGCCCCACCAGCGGGTGAGGGCGGCGAAGGCGGGCTGGTAGAGGATGGCGGCCATGGCCGCTCCGGCGAGTAGCCATCCGGCGAAGAAGACGGGCAGGTTGGGGGCCGCGGCTATCACGAGGAGGCTCAGCGAACCCAGGATGGAGCCGGTCGTCATGACGGTGCGGGGCCCGCGATGGTCGAGGACACGGCCGACGTAGATCCCGGCGATGGCGGAGACGACGAGGGCGGCGGAAAACGCCGCGGTGGTTGCGCCCGCGCTCCAGCCGGTGTCGGCGGTGATGGCCGGGTTGAGGACAATGAAGGCGTAGTAGACGATGCCCCAGCTGGTGATCTGGGTGAGGCAGAAGGCGGGCAGGACGGCGCGTGGCCGCGACCGGACCCCCGTCCCGGTCGCGGCCACGCCGCTTTGAAGGTCGCTCACCTCAGCAGCCGCCGGAGGAGGCGGGTGCGGCGCCGATGGTGAGGGTGGCCGGGGCCGCGCAGCAGCCGCCACCGGTTTCCTCCGCGGCCTCCGGCTCGTCGAAGAGGCCCGCGCCGCCGCACACGCCGGTCTCCGGGAGGGTGAGTTCGACGCGCTCGGCGGCCTCGTGGTCGCCGACGAGGTGGGCGGCGATGGAGCGGACCTGCTCGTAGCCGGTCATGGCGAGGAAGGTCGGGGCGCGGCCGTAGGACTTCATGCCGACGAGGTAGACGTCCTTCTCCGGATGGGAGAGCTCGTTCACGCCGTGCGGGTACACGGTGCCGCAGGAGTGCTGGTTCGGGTCGATCAGCGGCGCCAGCTCGACCGGAGCCTGCAGGCGCTCGTCCAGGCCGAGGCGCAGCTCGTCCAGGAAAGAGAGGTCGGGGCGGAAGCCGGTCAGGACGATGACCTCGTCCACCGGGTCCAGGCGGCGGCCGTCCTCCCCGACGAGGACCAGGCGGCCGTCCTCGTCGCGCTCGAAGGCGTCGGTGCGGAAGCCGGTGACGGCGTCGGCGTAGCCGCCGTCGACGGCCGCCTTCGCGGCGAGGCCGAGGGCGCCGCGGGCGGGCAGCTGGTCGGCTTCCCCGCCGCCGAAGGTCGAGCCGGAGATGCCCCGGCGCAGGATCCAGGTGGCGTGGGTTCCGGTGCCGTCGTCGGCCTTGGCGAGGTCGGCCAGGTAGGCGAGGGCGGTGAAGGCGGAGGCGCCGGAGCCGATGACCGCGGTGCGCTTGCCCGCGTACCGGGCCCGGACGGCGGGGTCCTTCAAGTCCGGGACGCGGTAGCCGATCCGGTCGGCGGCCGCCTTCTCCCCCAGGGCCTTGAGGCCGCTGCCGCCGGCGGGGCTGGGGGTGGACCAGGTGCCGGAGGCGTCGATGACCGCGCGGGCGAAGATCCGCTGCTCGCGGCCGTCGGCGTTCTCGTAGTGGACGACGAAGGGCTGGGCCTCGCGGTCGGCGTCGACGATGCGGTCGCGGCCGGCGCGGGAGACACCGGTGACTCGGGCGTCGTAGCGGACCTGCTCGCCGAGCACGTCGGCCAGCGGCTGGAGGTACCGCTCGGCCCAGTCTCCGCCGGAGGGGTAGGTGTCCTCGGCGGGCTTGACCCAGCCGGTCGGGGCGAGGAGCTTCTCGGCGGCCGGGTCGACGACCTCGCCCCAGCGGGAGAACAGTCGCACGTGGGCCCATCCGCGGACGGCGGATCCGGCGGTGGTCCCGGCTTCCAGGACGAGGGGCTCCAGGCCGCGGTCGACGAGGTGGGCGGCGGCCGCGAGTCCGGCGGGGCCAGCCCCGATGACGACGACGGGCAGCTCGGTGATGGTCTCGCTCATGACAGGTCTCCGGGTCTTTGTGCAGGCAGGCGGGGTGGGCGGGGACTTCAGGTGGTCAGCAGCAGCCGGCGCCGGTAGCGACGGCCTCGCGCTTGGACTGGGGGTCGCAGCAGGCTCCGGCGGCTTCCGCGTCCTCGCTGGTGCCACAACACGGTGAGGACTCGGCGGGAGCCGCCTCCGCCGTGGGCGCGGCCGGGGCGGGGCCACAGCAGGAAGCCGCCGTCTCGGCGTGGTTCGGGCTGGGGTTGACCGACTCATTCATGACGGCTCCCTAGGTGTTTCGAAGTTTGTCTATGGCTTGCGTGATCAGCATGGCACCTGTATCGATAGGCGTCAACATAGACATTCATCTATTTCGTGGGAGTAGTCGTGGAGCGCGTGGAAGTCGTCGTCATCGGAGGTGGGCAAGCGGGGCTGGCCACCGCACAGGCGCTGGTCCAGGCGGGGCTGCAGCCGGTGGTTCTCGAGGCATCCGACCGGGCGGCCGGGTCGTGGCCGCGCTACTACGACAGCCTGACCCTGTTCTCCCCGGCCCGGTTCAGCGCCTTGCCCGGTATGCCGTTCGGCGGGGATCCGGGCCGCTATCCGCATCGGGACGAAGTCGTCGCCTACCTGACTGCCTACTCCGACCGCCTGCAGGCCGACATCCGCACCGGTCAGCGCGTGGCCACAGTCTTGGCCGACGGCGCCGGGTTCACGGTCGAGCTGGAGGGCGGCGGGCGGCTGTCGACTCTGGCAGTGGTCGCGGCCTCGGGCAGCTTCGGCCGCCCCCACCACCCCGACCTGCCGGGCCTGGAGACCTTCGGCGGGCAGGTCGTGCACGCGGCCGACTACCGCAGCCCGGCCGCGTTCGCCGGCCAGCGGGTCGTGGTGGTCGGGGCGGGAAACTCAGCGGTCCAGATAGCCGCCGAGCTCGCCCGCGAAAGCCGGACCACGCTAGCCACGCGGGCCCCGGTGAAGTTCGCCCACCAGCACCTGCTGGGGAGGGACCTGCACTTCTGGCTGACCCGCACCGGTCTCGACTCCGCACCGCTCGGGCGCCTGCTGCGGACCCCGCCCGGCCAACCGGTCCTGGACGACGGCCGCTACCGCGCCGCCCTGGCGGCCGGCAGCCCCGACCGGCGCCCGATGTTCCAGCGCCTGGACGGAGACACGGCCACCTGGCCGGACGGCGCCACCGAGAGGCTGGATGCGCTGATCCTGGCCACCGGCTACCGCCCGGACCTGCCCTACCTGGCCGGGCTCGGCGGCGCGCTCGACGCCTCCGGCCAGCCCCGACACCAGGACGGCGCCTCCTCCGCACACCCACACCTGGCCTTCGTAGGCCTGGAGTGGCAGCGCAGCCTGTCCTCGAACTCCCTGCGTGGCGTCGGCCGGGACGCCGCGCGGGCGGCCCGCCGCCTGGCCGCCTACCTGGCCCGCGCGTGAGGCCCCTGCCACTCTAGTTCGACGTGTGTCAACATAGACGTATGTCGAATGCGAAGGTACTGCCGCTCCTGGAGCCCGAGGCCGTCGCGCCCTGCTGCCCCCCGCTGGCCGAGCGCCCCATGTCGGCGGACGAGGCCGAGGTCGCGGCGAAGATGTTCAAGGCCCTCGGCGACCCAGTGCGCATGCGCCTGTTCTCCGCCGTCGCCTCCCACGAGGGCGGCGAGGCGTGCGTCTGCGACATCTCCGACGTCGGCGTCTCGCAGCCCACCGTCTCCCATCACCTCAAGAAGCTGAAGGAAGCCGGCCTGCTGTCCTCCGAGCGGCGCGGCACGTGGGTGTACTACCGGGTCGAGCCGTCCGTGCTCGCCGCCATGGGCGCGCTGCTGACCGGCGCTGCGAAGGCCGCGTGACCGGCGTGCGGATCGATGAGCTGCGGCCCGAGCACGCTGAGCAGGTGCTGGGCATCTACCAGGCAGGGATCGACGAAGGCAACGCGACCTTCGAGACGCAGGCCCCCGACTGGGCCTCGTTCGACAAGGCCAAGCTGCCCGGCCACCGCTTCGTCGCCCTCGACGGCAACGGCGGCCGGGTGCTGGGCTGGGTCGCGGCGAGCGCGGTCTCCGACCGGTGCGCCTACGCGGGCGTGGTCGAGCACTCCGTGTACGTCCACCCCGACGCCCGCGGCCGTGGCGTCGCGCGAGCCCTCCTGGATGCGCTGATCGCTTCCACGGAGTCGGCGGGGATCTGGACGATCCAGTCCGGGATCTTCCCCGAGAACGCCGCCAGCCTCGCCCTCCACGAGCGAGCCGGCTTCCGCGTCATCGGTATCCGCGAACGCATCGGGCGCCATCACGGGGCGTGGCGGGACGTGGTGCTGCTCGAACGCCGGAGCTCCGCGATCACCTGACGGGGGTCTCTCCACCGCCGAGGGTGAGCTGGCGGCGGTGGAATTCGAGGTGCCGGTTCGGGTAGCGGTAGACGTCCGCGAGGCTCATGAAGTCCGTGAAGAAGGAATCCCAGCGCACGGGGAAATGCATGCCCCGGGCGAGGAATTCCTCCGGCGCGGCCGCCAGCCTGCGGGTCAGAGAGTCGATGACGCGGTCGAACGCGGCGGCTGTCCGGCGTGGAGTGAACACTTTCACGGCGCCGCACGGGCCTGCGTAGTTGATCAGGTCGAACGGCCGTGTGACGGCGTTCAAGAGGCGGGCGAAGGCCCTGCTCGCACTGTCGGGCAGGCGGGAGAACAGCCGCACGAGCGGTAGCAGCACCCGGGTGATCAGGTAGCCGAAGAACATGTGCCACAGCAGTTGTTCGTTGGTCCAGCGGGTGCCGTTCGTGGGGCGGGTGAGCTCTGCCGCGGTAGCGGTGTCGAGCAACTGGTGGAAGGTGCGCCGGGCGCGTTCGTAGTCCTCGTGCACGGTCTGCCGGTCCATCGCGCCCATGTCCCGCCTCCATGCTGTCAGTCGTCGTCCCGCAGGAGCGGGCCGAAGGTCTGCTCGGCGAGCTCCACGGCCCGGTTGCTGCCGACGATCTCGCCGTGGACTTCGGGGTTGTTTCGCTTCCATTGTTCGGCGGAGACGGGGCCGGTGAAGAAGTTCAGGGCGTCGCAGCAGACGGATGCGGCGGGTCCGTCACCCGTGCGCCGGCCGACGAAGACCACTGTGGTCACAGGCTCCCAGGTCGGTGCCCCGCCGGTGAAGGTGACGGTGACAGGTTCGCCGGTCACGGGATCGATGGAGGAGACCGTGACGTCCTGTCCGAGCATCGCGCAGATACCGAGGGCGTCGATCGCGCACATCGACCACACCTGGACGCCGTCGGCCAGCCGGACCCGGTGTCGGGTGGGCGTGGCGGAGAAGGGGTAGGCCGCGGAGATCCGTCCGGCCGGGCCAAGGGTGAGGAAGTCCTCCCGGTCCAGCTCGACCAGCACCTCGGCCGCCGTACGTCCGGCCATGGCGGCGACAACATCCAGGGCAGCGGGGTCGGGAGCGTGGCCCGTCGTCGCGAAGTGCCGCAGGACCGCCTGGTGGACGGCTCGCAAGCCGCGCTCGGCCGGGGCCCGCCGGCCCCGGCCCGCCCGGCCGATCGGATCGAGTACGTCCACACGGCCCGGCTCGCAGCAGCCGTCGCTTGCGCTCCCGTGTGCGTCGGGGGTGCCCGCGAGTGCTCGGCGCAGGGCCTGGACGGTCGGCGCCCCGTCCGCGCGGCCGTCCGAGTCCCGGTAGAGGCGGCAGGAGACGGATGGGAGAGCCCCCGGCATCGCGAAGGGGTCCACGCCGTCCAGCAGGATGGTGGGTGAGCCGGTCATGCCCAGGCGCGCCGCTTCCTCCTCCTGGCGGACCTCGACCGTCTCGAGTGGGGTGGGGCGTCCGTCGAGGGCGGCTGTGATCCGCTCCTGGATCAGGGGCAGGTTCGGGCAGTCCGGCACGACGAGGATGGTGATCCGCATCCCGGTTTCCTTCTAGCTCGGGGTTCGTGGCCGACCGTAGACCTTCCAGTGCACTGGAAGGTCAAGGGCGTAGCGTGAAGGCATGGGAATGCGCATCGGTGATCTCGCGGCGGCCGGGGGCGTGACGGCCAAGACCGTCCGCTTCTACGAGCAGGCCGGGCTGCTACCGGCCCCACCGCGTACGACGAGCGGGTACCGGGACTATCCGCCCGAGACGGTCCAGCGGCTCGGGTTCGTCCGCGACGCCCAGGCAGCCGGGCTGACACTCGCCGAGATCCGGTCCGTGCTGGAACTCCGCGACAGCGGCCAGGCGCCCTGCGAACGAGTCGCCGCGTTGATCGACGAGCACCTCGCCGAGATCGAACGGCGGATGATCGAACTCGCCCAGACCCGCGCCGCCCTGCGCGACCTTGCCCAGCGGGCGGCCGCCACCGATCCCACGACCTGCCAGGCCGACGACATCTGCACGATCATCGCCACGCCCTGAGCCGCTCCTGCCTGCTGGCGTCAGCCGCCGAGAAGTTCCGCGATCTCGCGGGCGGCCTCTCGGGCGGGACGCCCCACCCCGATCAGCGTCGCGGAGGCGGGGCCGGTCCAGTCGCCGTAGCCGAGCAGGTGCAGGCGCGGTTCGTCCACGGCCCGGGTGCCGACGGTGGAGATGTGCCCTTGGCTGCCGCGCAGGCGCAGGGCCGCGAAAGGAGCGAGCGCGGGCCGGAAGCCGGTGCACCAGATGATTGCGTCGACTTCCGCGACAGTGCCATCGGCCCACTCCACGCCGGCGGCGGTGAGACGGCTGAACATCGGCTTCGCGGTCAGGAGTCCGGCATCCCGAGCGGCGCGTACGGGCGGCACGGCGACGATGTCACCGAGGGAGGCGACGCCGCCGGTGTCGGTGCGGCCTTCGTCCAGGGCGCGGCGGCGGGCGGTGGCGTGGTCGAAGAGGGCCCGGCCGTCGATGTCGTCGGCGAGGTAGCGGGGCGGGCGCTGAGTGACCCAGGTCAGGTCGATTCCGGCGTGGGCGAGGTCGGCGGCGATCTGGGCGCCGGAATTGCCACCACCCACCACGGCTACCCGCTGTCCGGTGAACTCGGCCGGACTCTGGTACTGGACGGTGTGGAGCTGGCGGCCGGTGTACTCGCGGCGGCCGGGGACGGTCGGAAGGAAGGGGCGGGTCCAAGTGCCGGTGGCGCTGACGACCGCGCGGGCCTGCCAGTCGCCGCTGTCCGTCACAACGCGTAGGAAGGCGCCGTCGCGGTGGACCGCTTCCACCCACACCCCGCGCTGCACGGGCAGCTCGTACCGCTTCTCGTAGTCGGCGAGGTAGTCGACGACATGCTGCGCGTCGGGGTAGGTCTGCCCGGGCTGGACCGGCATCAGCCGACCGGGCAGAGACGAATACTCGGCCGGGGAGAACAGGTGCAGGGAGTCCCAGGTGTGCTGCCAGGCTCCGCCGGGCGCCGTCTGGGCGTCGAGGATGACGTGCTC
>NZ_JBHXNP010000081.1:0-43636 GCF_042719495.1 Streptomyces sp. NPDC058525 | reverse complement strand
TTTCGTTCTGTTCTTGCGTTTCCGACTCTATCAGACTCTTTCGGGCCCGACTTCCTCGGTGCTTTCCAGGTCCTGCGCTTTCGCGCTTTCCCTTTTCAGCGATTCCGACCCTAGCAGCGTTTTCCCGTCTCTCTGACCACTCGCCGTTTTGCCATAAGGGCATGCGGGAAGTAATCGAGTTCAAGATCGACGCTGGAAGTGGAGGAGTCCCGTCCATCCAACGTTCGCGAGAAGTTCACACGAAGCGCCGTGGCGGGAGTCACGACAGTACAGGCCCTGTGGTGCCCAAGCAAATCGATTCAGGCGTATGGTCTAGTCCACCGGTCTAGTCCACTAGTCTCCGTGCCGAAGGGCCAGTCCGGACAGGACCAACATCGGGCGAACCCGAACATCTCGTGACTTATCCTTCTGAAGAGTACGCCGTTCGCGACAGGTAGTGACGGCGACACTGAGAAGCTCCACCCCTGGGAGGCCCCCATGACCAGCGTGACGTCCCCACTTGCCGGGCGCGCCATCGGACTCGCGGCAGTGCCCGATCCGGTGTTCTCCGGCGCCATGGTGGGACCGGGCACCGCTATTGATCCCGTGCGCGAGCCCTCGGAGGCGGTGTCCCCCGTAGATGGTGTGGTCGTCTCCCTGCACCCGCACGCGTACGTCGTAGTCGACGGCGAAGGCCACGGTGTGCTCACGCACCTGGGGATCGACACCGTTCAGCTCAACGGCGAGGGCTTCGAGCTCCTCGTCAACAAGGGCGACACCGTGAGCCGCGGCCAGGCCGTCATCCGCTGGAACCCGAAGGCCGTCGAGGAAGCCGGCAAGTCGCCGGTCTGCCCCATCGTGGCACTGGAGGCGTCCGCGGAGTCCCTCTCCGATGTCGTCGAGTCCGGGGACGTGAAGGCCGAAGAGGTCCTCTTCAGCTGGAAGTGACCTTGTCCGCCTTCACAGGCGAGTCGGACATCCACCGCGGCGGCAGGGCCCGCCGCTCAATCGGAGACGGGTGAAATGGAGACAACGCTGCGAGGCGTCGGCGTGAGCCACGGTGTGGCGATCGGCGAGGTCCGGCACATGGGTACGGCGGTCCTCGAGCCGCCGGCCAAGCAGATCACCGCGGCTGAGGCGGAGCGCGAACAGGGGCGCGCCCGCAAGGCCGTGGAAGCCGTGTCGGCCGACCTGATCGCGCGCGGCCAGCTGGCCGGTGGCGAGGCTCAGCACGTGCTCGAGGCCCAGGCGATGATCGCCACGGACCCCGAGCTGATGGCGGACGTCGACCGGCGGATCGCCGTCGGCAGCACCGCCGAGCGCGGTATCTACGACGCGTTCGCCGCCTACCGCGACCTGCTCGCGGGGGCCGGCGAGTACATGGCCGGCCGGGTGGCCGACCTGGACGACGTGCGCAACCGCATCGTGGCGCGCCTGCTCGGCGTGCCGATGCCGGGTGTGCCCGACAGTGACGAGCCGTACGTGCTGATCGCTCGGGACCTCGCTCCCGCCGACACCGCTCTCCTCGACCCGGCGCTCGTCCTCGGCTTCGTCACCGAGGAAGGCGGCCCGACCAGCCACAGCGCGATCCTCGCGCGGGCCCTGGGCGTACCGGCGATCGTGGCGCTGCCCGGCGCCGGTGAGATCGCCGAGGGCACGGTCATCGCCGTCGACGGCAGCACCGGCGACCTGTTCGTCGAGCCGAGCGACGAGAAGCGGGCCGAGCTGGAGGCCGCGGCCGCCGAGCGGAAGGCGGCGCTGGCCGCTTCCTCCGGTCCGGGTGCGACCTCCGACGGTCACAAGGTGCCGCTGCTGGCGAACGTCGGCGGGCCGGCGGACGTGCCGGCTGCCGTCGAGGCCGGGGCCGAGGGTGTGGGCCTGTTCCGCACCGAGTTCCTGTTCCTGGACGACAGCAAGCGGGCTCCGTCCGAGGAGAAGCAGATCGAGTCGTACCGCAAGGTGCTCGAGGCCTTCCCCGAGGGTCGTGTCGTCGTGCGCGTGCTCGACGCCGGCGCCGACAAGCCGCTGGACTTCCTGACCCCGGCCGACGAGCCGAACCCGGCCCTGGGTGTCCGCGGTCTGCGTTCGCTGCTGGACCACCCGGACGTACTGCGCACGCAGCTGACCGCGCTGGCCAAGGCCGCCGAGGGGCTGCCGGTCTACCTCGAGGTCATGGCCCCGATGGTGGCCGACCGCACCGACGCCAAGGCGTTCGCGGACGCCTGCCGCGAGGCGGGTCTCCAGGCGAAGTTCGGCGCGATGGTGGAGATCCCGTCCGCCGCGCTGCGGGCCCGCTCGATCCTCCAGGAGGTCGAGTTCCTGTCGCTGGGTACCAATGACCTGGCGCAGTACGCCTTCGCCGCCGACCGCCAGGTCGGTGCGGTGTCGCGGCTCCAGGACCCGTGGCAGCCGGCTCTGCTCGACCTGATCGCCATGTCGGCGGAGGCCGCGAAGGCCGAGGGCAAGAGCTGTGGCGTCTGTGGCGAGGCCGCCTCCGACCCGCTGCTCGCCTGTGTGCTCACGGGTCTGGGCGTCACCTCGCTGTCGATGGGTGCCGCGTCCATTCCCTACGTGCGGGCGACGCTCGCCAAGTACACCCTCGCCCAGTGCGAGCGGGCCGCTGCCGCGGCGCGCGCGTGCGACAGCGCCGAGGAGGCCCGGGTGGCCGCCCAGGCGGTGCTGTCCGGCGAGTAGCCGGTGTATGCGATCGGGAGATCGCGGGATCGAGGGGCCTTCGCCGGTGGCGAGGGCCCCTCGGCCGTTGGTCCGGTCCTCGTCCTCCCCTCTTGCGCGGCTTCGGTTCTCAGCGGTGCGGGCCCGGGCCGTCCACCTCGTAGCCGGGGCAGTACTCGACGCCCGGTTCGGGGGCTACGGGTTCTCCGGTGTCGGCGTCCGTGCAGTACGCGTTGAACACGGCCGCGGCCGAGAGCACGGTGAGGCGGCCGCGGTCGAGCCGCCAGCCGTGGACCCGGTCCCGGTGGTCCTCGGTGGTGGTCCGCAGGACCAGCCCGCCGGATCCGCCGAGGGCGAGTCCGGCGGCGAGGACGGTGACGAAGTCGAGGCCGTCGCGGCCCTCGATCCGGGGCGGCGCCTCGGGGTCGGTGCCGGTCTCGGCGTGGAGGACGGCGACGAGTTGTTCCGCCTCGGTCGGGACGCTGCACACGAGGTGGTGCCGGCCGGGGCCGGCTCCCGCCATCAGCCGTCGGAGCGCGGCGGCGGCGCGCTCGAAGGAGGCGTGGCCGATGTCCTCGCCGCAGTCGGCGCAGGTGCCGGCTTCGGCGAGGACGACGGTGGCGTACTCCCAGGTGGCCTGGCGGACGGCCTCGTCCACGAGCAGGGGGACGAGTTCCTCGATGGGCTGGCCCGCATAGGGCAGGCCGGCGCCGTTGCCCGCGAGGTCCGCGGTGAAGCGGGTGCGGGTCTCGGCGGTGTCGGGGTCGAGGCCGTTCTCCGCGCAGAACTCGGCGTACGCCTCGGGGTCGAAGAGGGCGACCGTGGTGTGGATGCCCTGGGCCGCGAGGGAGCGGAGCAGGGCGTCCACGTGGTGGAGGTAGTCGGGGTATTCGTCGTGGTGGTCGAAGACGAAGCTGCGGTAGTCGCGCATGGCCGCGAAGTCCCCGGCGTCGGTCAGGAGCCCGACGGTGCTGGGGACCTCGCGGCGCAGCCTGCGGCGCCGATCGGTGCCGGCGGTCCGCGTGGTCGCGGCGGCGTTCGGTCCGGCCTTCGTCCTGCCGGTACCGGTGGTGTTCCCGGTGGTGTTGGTGCTGTTCCTGGTGCTGTTCCTCGGTGGCATGGCTCCCCCTGCGTGGCGCGATCACTTGCTCACTCAGAGTAATCACGGCCACTGACAGCGGGCTCAGCCGCGGGTGCGGGCCAGCTCCTCGTAGAAGTGGAGGAGGTCGAGGTTGTCGACGGAGCCCGGGTTCACGGCCTTGGCCAGGGGCGCGCCCTGGAGGAGCCGCTTGACCGGGACCTCGATGCGCTTGCCGGTGAGGGTGTGCGGGATGCCCGGGACCTCGATGACCTCGTCGGGGACGTGGCGCGGGGAGAGTTCCTCGCGGATCGTCGCCTTGATGCGGGCGCGGAGGTCGTCGTCGAGGACGGCGCCGGGGACGAGGTGGACGAAGAGCGGCATCCAGTAGCCGCCGTTCGGCTCCTCCAGGCCGATGACCAGGGATTCCTTGATCTCGGGGAGGCGCTCGACGGCCTCGTAGATGTCCGCGGAGCCCATGCGGACGCCCTGGCGGTTGAGGGTGGAGTCGGAGCGGCCGTGGATGACCACCGAGCCGTGGTCGGTGATCGTGATCCAGTCCCCGTGGCGCCAGACGCCCGGGAACATCTCGAAGTAGCTCTCGCGGTAGCGGCTGCCGTCCGGGTCGTTCCAGAAGCGGACCGGCATGGACGGCATGGGGTTGGTGACGACGAGCTCGCCGACCTCGCCGATGACGGCCTTGCCGGACGGGTCCCATGCCTGGAGGTCCGTGCCGAGGCAGGCGGCCTGGAGCTCGCCGATGTGGACGGGGAGGGTGGGGACGGCGCCGGCGAAGCAGCTGCACACATCGGTGCCGCCGCTGACGGAGGCGATCCAGAGGTCCTCGGCCACCTCGTCGTGCAGCCAGCGGAAGCCGTCGGGCGGGAGCGGGGAGCCGGTGGTCGCCACGCACTTCACGGAGGACAGGTCGAAGTCGCGCGAGGGGTGGACCTCGGCCTTGCCGCAGGCCATCACGTACGCGGCGGACGTGCCGTACAGGGTGGCCTTCGTCCGCTCGGCGATCCGCCACTGGGCGCCCGTGTCGGGGTAGCCGGGGCTGCCGTCGTAGAGGACGACGGTGGTGCCGGTGAGCAGGCCGGAGACGAGGAAGTTCCACATCATCCAGCCGGTGGAGGTGTACCAGAAGAACCGGTCCTCGGGGCCGAGGTCGCAGTGCAGGCCGAGCTGCTTCAGGTGCTCGAGGAGGATGCCGCCCTGGGACTGGACGATGGCCTTGGGCAGGCCGGTCGTACCGGAGGAGTACAGGACCCACAGGGGGTGGTCGAAGGAGACGGCCTCGAAGACCGGCTCGGTGTCGGCGGAGGTCAGGTCCGACCAGGTGAGGGTGCCCTCGGGGGCCGGGGTGCCGAGGAGCGGGATGTGGACGACGGCGCGCAGGCAGGGCAGCTCGGCGCGGAGCTCGGCGACGGTGTCGCGGCGGTCGTGCTCCTTGCCGCCGTAGCGGTAGCCGTCGACGGTGAACAGGACGACCGGTTCGACCTGCTGGAAGCGGTCGAGGACGCTGCGGGCGCCGAAGTCGGGGGCGCAGGAGGTCCAGACGCCGCCGACGGCGGCGGTGGCGAGGAGGGCGGTGACGGCCTCGGGGATGTTGGGGAGGTAGCCGCTGACCCGGTCGCCGGGCCGTACGCCGAGGGCGCGCAGCTCTGCGGCGAGGGAGCCGACCTGGCGGCGGAGGGCCGCCCAGGTGACGGGGGTGGGCTCATGGGTCTCGTCGACGTACAGCAGGGCGGGGTCGTCGGCGCGGGCCGGGTCCTCCGCGGCGCGCAGGGCGTGCTCGGCGTAGTTGAGGGTGGCTCCGGCGAACCAGCTGGCGCCGGGCATGGAGCGGTCGGCGAGCACGGACGTGTAAGGGGTGGTGAAGCGGACGTCGAACCATTCGGCGACGGCCTGCCAGAAGGTGTCGAGCTCGTCGACGGACCAGCTGTGCAGGGCGGGGTAGCCGCCGTCGGCCGGGGCGCCGAAGCGCTCGGCCGCCCAGGCCTGGAAGGCGGTGATCCGGGCCGCGGCGATCCGGTCGGGGCCGGGGGCCCAGAGGGGTTCCGGCTGCGTGGCTGAGGTCATGGGTCGGCTCCCGGTCAAGTCTGCGGCTCGCGCTTCGTGTGCGTACGGTGCCATCGCGCGGGGGGTGGGTGCGCGGCGGCTCACAGGGACGATGCCATGTGATCGACATCCGCACCAGAGTCGTCATCACCGCTCACGGGGGCGGCGGCATGTGGGCGGCCGCCAGTCGGCCGCGGTCGCACGGGGCGGGGACCGGGGTGGGGCGTGGGCGGGGCCGGGGCGGGGCGGGGGCCGGGCGCTGGTGGTCACCCATGGGTGAACGGCAGTTGAACGCAACACCTTCGCTCGGGGGCCGGTGGCAAGGTGATCTCCATGAACGGTCGTGATCTGGTGCGTGCGGTCAAGGACATCGGTACGGAGCGCGGACGGCGGGCCTGGCTCTCGGCGTGGCGCCACCGGCGGGCGGACGCGGTGGGGCTGCCGCGGCGGGGCACGGAGCGGGCCCGGGTGCCGGGGCTGCTGACGGGTACGGAGCCGCGGCCGGGCGGTGGCGTGCTGCGGTTCGCCCGCTCGGAGCTGCTGGTGCGGGTCACCGTGGGCGGGGCGGTGTTCTGGGGATGGGACGGGGCCGGGCCCGGGCCCTCGTACGCGGTGGTGGGTACGGGGCCGGAGCCGGATCCGCGGGCCGTGCTGGAGCCGGACACCGGGGGCGGCTGGCGGGTGGTGTCGGAGCGGGTGACGGTGGCGGTGTCCCGGCACGGGGCGGTGGAGGTGCGCACGCCGGGCGGGACGGTGCTGCGGCGGGAGCTGCCGCCGCGCTGGTGGGAGCCGGTGTCCGCCGAAGAGCCGGACGGGGTCGGGGACGGGGACAGGGACGGGGCCGCGGGCGGGGATGTGCCGGGGGGCGGGGCCCGGTGGTTCCTGCGGAGCGAAGTGGCTGCGGACGCACGGTTCTTCGGGCTGGGCGGGCGGGCGGCGGGGCCGCGGCTGCGGGACGGGGTGTACCGGCTGTGGAACACCGATCCGAAGGGCGGGTTCGGGTCGGGTGACGATCCGCTGTACCTGACCATGCCGGTGCAGCTGGTGGTGGCGGACGCCGGGACGCACCTGGTGTTCCACGACAACTCGTGGGACGGCCGGGTGGTGTTGCGGGAGGGCGAGGAGGGCGCCGGATCGGGGGTGGACCGGCCGGGGGTCAGCGAACTGCGCATGGAGGGCGGGCCGCTGAGGTGCTGGGTGCTGGTGGGGACGCCGGCGCGGGTGCTCCAGGGCTGGTCGGGGCTGACGGGCGCGGCGGCGGTGCCGCCGGAGTGGGCGCTGGGGTACCAGCACGCGCGGTGGGGGTTCGGGAGCGCGGAGGAGGTGCGCCGGGTGGTCGGGGGCTATGCGGAGCGCGGGTTCGCGCTGTCGGCCGTGCACCTGGACATCGACCACTACGACGGGCACCGGGTGTTCACCGTGAACCGGGAGCGGTTCCCGGATCTGCCGGGGATGGCGCGGGAGTTGGGCGAGCAGGGGGTGCGGCTGGTCTCGATCGTCGATCCGGCGGTGAAGGCGGGCGACCCCGTGCACACGGCCGGGCTCGCGGTGGGGGCGCGGGGTGCGTTCGTACGGGACGCGGAGGGTGCGGAGGTGCGGGGCGAGGTGTGGCCGGGTGAGTGCGCGTACCCGGACTTCACGGATCCGGCGGTGCGGGAGTGGTGGGGCGGGCTGTACGAGGAGCGGCTCGCGCAGGGCTTCGCCGGTTTCTGGCACGACATGAACGAGCCGGTGGCCTTCGTCCCGTTCGGCGACATGACGCTGCCGCGCTCGGCACGGCACTGCATGGACGGCGCGGGCGGGGACCACCGGGCCGGGCACAACGTGTACGCGCTGGGGATGGCGCGGGCCGGCTGGGAGGGGCTGGTCCGGCTGCGGCCCGAGGAGCGGCCGTTCCTGTTCTCCCGGTCGGGGTGGGCGGGGATGCAGAGGTACGGGGGCACGTGGTCGGGGGACGTGGAGACCAGCTGGGAGGGGCTGCGGGCCTCGCTGGCGCTGGTGCTGGGGCTGGGGCTGTGCGGGGTGCCGTACTCGGGGCCGGACGTCGGGGGCTTCGGCGGGTCCCCGTCACCGGAGCTGTACCTGCGGTGGCTGCAACTGGGGGCCTATCTGCCGCTGTTCCGGACGCACTCGGCGATCTGGGCGGGGCGGCGGGAGCCGTGGGAGTTCGGGGCCGAGGTGGAGGCGCACGCGCGGGAGGTGATGGCGGAGCGGGAGCGGCTGCGGCCGTACTTCGTGACGCTGGCGCACCTGGCGCGGCGGACCGGGGCGCCGTACGTACGGCCGGTGTGGTGGGGGACGCCGGAGGAGCGGCGGCTGCGGGACTGCGAGGACGCGTTCCTGCTGGGCGACGCGCTGCTGGTCGCGCCGGTGCTGGAGTGCGGGGCGGACCGGCGGGCGGTGCGGCTGCCGCGGGGGCGGTGGTACGACACCGCCACGGGCGAGGCGTACGAGGGGCCGGGGCAGATCCTGCTGGACGCTCCGGCGGGGCGGATCCCGGTGCTGGCGCGGGCGGGGGCGGTGATTCCGGTGCGGGACGCCGGCTTCGCCTCCGGCTCGGGCTCTGGATTCGGCTCGGGCTCGGGCTCGGGCTCGGGCTCTGGCTCGGGCTCGGGCTCGGGCTCTGGCTCCGGTGGGGGTGTGCGGTTGGAGGTCTGGGCGCCGGCGCGGGGGCGTACGGGCGGCGGGGTGGTGATCCGGGACCCGGGGGCGGGGTTCGAGGCGGGGACGGTCGAGCGGTACACCTCGCGGTGGGCCGGGGATGAGGTTGTGGTGGCGGATGAGGCGGGGGATGTGGTGGGGGGTGTGGTGGTTCGGGGGGTTTAGGCGGGTGGGTGGGCGCGGCTACAAGATCGGGGCTCCGCCCCGGGCCCCGCGCCTCAAACGCCGGCGGGGCTGGAATGCCGGTCGGCGGCTGCAGAGGTGGCCCGGCTGAGTGGGCCCGTGCGGCTTCAGGAACGGGGCTCCGCCCCCGGCCCCGCGCCTCAAACTCCCCCAGCTACCGCTGGGAGGGGCCCCCAGGCGAGGCTGGAATGCCGGTCGGCGGCTGCGAGGGTGGCCCGGCCGGGTGGGCCCGTGCGGCTACAAGAACGGGGCTCCGCCCCGGGCCCCGCGCCTCAAACGCCGGCGGGGCTGGATTTGCCAGTCGGCGGCTGCGAGGGTGGCCCGGCCGGGTGAGCCCGTGCGGCTTCAAGAACGGGGCTCCGCGCCTCGAGCGCCGGCGGGGCTGGAAATTGCCGGTGCTGGAGTTCTGTGACTGAGGGCAGTGATTCTGGATCAGGTGTAGCGGCCCGTGAACCAGGTGTTGGCTGCCTGGGTGTGGAGGGGGAAGGCCAGGTCCGTGGGGGTGTGGAGGATGTGCCAGCCCGTGGTTTCGTTCGTCGGGGCCGAGGCGGGGAGGGTGGCGGCCTGGCGGGTGGGGAGGAGGCCGAAGAGGAGGAGGTGGCCGCCCGGGGAGCTCAGGGCGTCGGCCAGGGTGACCTCCGATGCGGGGGCGGTGATGCCGGTCTCCTCGCGGAGTTCGCGGACGACCGCCTCGCGCCAGTCCTCGCCGAAGTCGATGAAGCCGCCGGGCAGGGCGGTGCCGCCGAGCGCCGGTTCGATGGTGCGGGTGATGACCACGAGGCCGGTGCCGTCCACGTCCTCGACCGGGAGGAGGGCGACGGCCACCGGGAGCGGGTTGCGGTAGGCGATCGCCCCGCAGGCGGCGCAGGTGCGGGGCCAGGTGCGGGCGGAGTAGGGGGCTCCGCAGGTGGAGCAGTGCGAGTCCCTCAGCTGTGCCGACATGCCGCGATGGTATGGCAAGGAGTGGGCAAAGGCAGCTTGGGTAGGGGGTGTTGGGCGGTGGGGTGGGTGTCGGCTCCGGTTGGGCGTGGGTACCGTGCCGGCATGACTTTCCGTTCGTACGAGGAGTTCTGGCCGTACTACGTCGCCATGCACTCCCGCGCCGCCACCCGCTGGGTCCATCTCGCCGGGACGCTCACCGGTCTGGCCGTCACCGCCTACGGGGTGGCGCGCGGCCGGAAGCGGTACCTCGCCGCGCTGCCGCTGATCGGGTACGGGACCGCGTGGCCGGCGCACTTCCTCATCGAGGGGAACAACCCGGCCACCTTCGGCCATCCCGCCTGGTCCCTGCGCGGGGACGCGCAGATGATCCGGATGATGCTGGCCGGGCGGGACGCCGAGCTGGCCGAGATCGCCGGGAAGTGGCTCGCCGAGAACCGGTGACCCGGCCGCCCACCCGTGACACACTCCTGACGATGCGTCAGGTTTCTGCATGGGAGGGGTCTTGGCACTCACACGTACACCCGTCGTGAGCGGGTGGTTCACCGAATCCGCCGCGGACGGCGGCTTCCGGCTGCTCGGCACCCGGTGCTCGGCGTGCACCGCGGTGTTCTTCCCGCGCGAGGACGCGTACTGCCGCAATCCGCGGTGCCCGGGCGGCGGGGAGCTCGCCGAGGCGCCGCTGTCCCCGCGCGGGCGGGTCTGGTCCTACACCGACGGGCGCTACCGCCCGCCCGCGCCGTACGTGTCCGACCCGGCCGAGCCCTGGGAGCCGTACACCCTGGTCGCGGTGGAGCTGGAGGCCGAGGGGATGGTGGTGCTCGGGCAGGCGGTGCCGGGCGTGGGGGTGGGCGACCTCGCGGTCGGGATGGAGGTCGAGGTGGTGGGCGGCGTGCTGAACGAGGACGCGGACACCGAAACCGCCTGGACCACCTGGCAGTTCAAGCCGGTGGGAGGGAACGCGTGAGTGCCGACATCGCCGTCCTCGGGGCCGGGATGCACCCGTGGGGCAAGTGGGGCCGCAGCTTCGTCGAGTACGGGCGGGCCGCCGCCCGGGCCGCGCTGGCGGACGCCGGGCTGGACTGGACGGACGTGGGGTCGATCGTCGGCGCCGACACCGTGCGCTCCGGATACCCCGGCTACGTGGCCGGTGCCACCTTCGCCCGGGCCCTCGGCTGGCAGGGAGCGCGGGTGACCAGCGTGTACGCGGCCTGCGCGTCCGGCGCTCAGGCGATCGGCACGGCCCGGGCGCAGATCCTGGCCGGGCTGGCCGACGTGGTGCTCGTGGTGGGCGCGGACGCCGCGCCCAAGGGGTTCTTCGCCCCGGCGGGAGGGGACCGGCCCGACGATCCGGACTGGCTGCGCTTCCGCGTGCTGGGCGCCACGAACCCGGCGTACTTCGCCCTGTACGCGCGCCGCCGGATGGCCGTGTACGGGGACACCCCGGAGGACTTCGCCCAGGTCAAGGTGAAGAACGCGGCGGCCGGGACGCTCAACCCGAACGCCCGCTACCGCAAGGCCGTCTCCGCCGAGGAGGTGGCCGCCTCGGCGGTCGTCGCCGATCCGCTCCGGCTGCTCGACATCTGCGCCACCTCCGACGGGGGCGCGGCCCTGGTGCTCACCAGCATGGACTTCGCGCGCTCGCGCGGGATCACCGACCCGGTGCGGATCCGGGCGGTCTCGACGGTGACCCCCACCTATCCGCGGACGGTGCTGGACCTGCCGGACATCGCCACCGATTCGGCGGTGGCCGTGCGGCCCGCGGCCGGCTCCTTCCGCGCTTCGATCGCGCGGGCCGCGTACGAGGAGGCGGGGCTCGGTCCGGACGACCTCTCGCTCGCCGAGGTGTACGACCTGTCCACCGCCCTGGAGCTGGAGTGGTACGAGGACATCGGGCTCTGCGCGGAGGGCGAGGGCGCGAAGCTCGTGCGGGAGGGGGCGACGGCGCTCGGCGGGCGGATCCCCGTCAACGCGAGCGGCGGGCTGGCCTCGTTCGGGGAGGCGGTGCCGGCGCAGGCCATCGCCCAGGTGTGCGAGCTGACCTGGCAGCTGCGCGGTACGGCCGGGGAGCGGCAGGTGCCGGGGGCACGGGCCGGGATCACCGCGAACCAGGGGCTGTTCGGCCACGGATCGGCCGTGGCCGCGGTGCGCTGATCGGCCCGCGGAAGGCGGGTGTTGCCGGAACGCTTGACGGCCCCCGGTGGCGGGTTCACACTCGCTCCACAGTCCCGTGCGGCGCCCGGGTCTCCGGATCCCCCCATGAGAGCTGCGGCCCGTACCCCAGTCGGCGGGGGTACGGGCCGCCTCGCTGTCAGGACCCCGCTGTCAGGCTCCGGCGCCGTGCCCGGGCCAGGGACATCGCGTGCTCGACGACACCGACGAGTACGTCCTTCACGGACTCCCGGTCCCGCGCGTCGCACAGCAGCACCGGCACCCCGGGATCGAGGTCGAGTGCCTCCCGTACGGTCACCACGGGGTGCCGGTCCGCGCCGTCGAAGCAGTTGACCGCGACGACGAACGGGATCTCGCGGCGTTCGAAGTAGTCGACGGCCGCGAAGCAGTCGGCGAGGCGGCGGGTGTCCGCGAGGACCACCGCGCCGAGCGAGCCCTGGGCCAGCTCGTCCCACAGGAACCAGAACCGGTCCTGGCCGGGGGTGCCAAACAGGTACAGGACCAGGTCCTCGCGCAGCGTGATGCGCCCGAAGTCCATGGCCACGGTCGTGGTGCTCTTCCCCTCCACTCCCCCGGTGTCGTCGATGCCGACGCCGGGCTCCGAGAGCAGTTCCTCGGTCCGCAGGGGTTTGATCTCGCTTACCGCACTGACGAGGGTGGTCTTGCCCACCCCGAAGCCGCCCGCGACCAGGATCTTCAGGGTCAGCGGCTCGACCGGTGACACGGCATGCATGGCACCGGTGCGGCTAGAGCGCCCGAAGGCCATCGATCACCTCACGCAGAATGGATTCGTCGGGCAGTTCGGCCGGTGGTACCGGCCGGGTCACGTGGACCAGTTGGTCGTCGGCCAGGTCCCCGATCAGGACGCGCACGACGCCGACGGCGAGGTCCAGGTCCGCCGCGAGTTCGGCGACCGACTGCGGCCGGTCGCGGCACATGCCCAGGATGTGGGCGTGCTCGGGCGACAGGGTCATGTCCCAGACCGGGTCGTCGGCGGCCGGTTCGGCGACCACGAGCGCGATCAGGTCCAGCCGGTGCTGACCCGCGTGGCTGGTCCGGCCGCGGGTCATCGCGTACGGGCGCACGACCGGACCCGCGTCGTCGTCGAACCAGTGCGCGTGGTCGGTGGTCGGGTCGGGCTCCCCGGCCGGGTTGCGGGCGGGATGGTCCTGGCCTGGATCGCTCATGCCGTACGTCTCACCCTCCGGCTGGCAGCCCGGTGCGCGGGGCGGTGGCCAGGTGGTCGCCCACCCGCTTGACCATCAGGGTCATCTCGTACGCGACCTGGCCGACGTCGGATTCGGCGTCGGCGAGCACGGCCAGGCAGCTGCCGTCGCCGGCGGCCATCACGAACAGGAAGGCCTCGTCGAGCTCGACGACGGTCTGGCGGACCCGGCCGGAATCGAAGTGCCGGCCGACTCCCTTGGCGAGGCTGTGGAAGCCGGAGGCGACCGCCGCCAGGTGCTCGCTGTCCTCGCGGGTCAGGTCCTTGGAGCTGCCGGTGGGCAGGCCGTCGCCCGAGAGGACCACGGCCTTGCGGATGGAGCCGACCTTGTCGACGAGCTCGTCGAGGAGCCAGTTGAGCGGGCCGGAGCCGCGGCCCCTGGTGTCGTTGCCGGTCTGCGGTGCGGTCATCGACCGTCCCCTTCGTTCTCGTTCGCGGGACCGGTGGCGGCGGGGGTGCCTGCCCCGGTCTCGGACTGCTGCTGGGCGTGCTGGTTGCGGCCCGCCGTCCAGCCGCGCTGGAGTGCGGACATGCGCGCGCGGACGTCCTCCGCGTCGCGGTCCCGAAGGGGGGCGGTGGCGGCGTTGTCGGGGGCGGCGGCCGCGTTGTTCTTGAGCTGCGGTGCGAGGCTGGCCTGGCGGACCCGGCGGGGCAGCGCGGACCCGGCCGGCGCCTCTCCCGAGGCGGGCGCGGGCGCGGCGGCGGGCGAGGGTGCGCGGGCGGGGCCGGGCTGCGGCACGACGGACACCGGGCGGGGCTCGACGCGGCGGCCGTGCTCGGCGACCAGGGTCGGAGCGGGGCGGCGGCGCGGCAGCGGTACGGCTCCCGGCGAGCGGGGGCCGTCGGAACGGGGGGCCTCCACCCGCTGGGTGTCGAGCCGGACCGGGCCGGTGGGCCGGTCCCTGTCGCGGTGGCGCTCGGTGTGCGGCTTGTCCGCCGGGCGCAGGCCCAGCAGGGCGCTGCGCGGGGTGCCGTTGGGCGGGGTCTCGTCGTCGAGCGTGGCCATGACGGGCCGGGCGCCGACGCCGTCCAGGACGGCCGGGTCCTCGTCGAGGCCGTCCACCGCGTCCAGGCCGAGGACGTCGATCGGGGGCTCCAGCTCGACGGGGCCGCGCAGTTCGGCGACGGGCAGCGAGCGGCCGGAGCCGGCGGGGGCCGCCCGCTCGACGGCGGTCGCGGACCGGGCGGAGGGGATCGAGGCGGTCCGCCCGCCGGCCCTGGACGCCGGGCCGTCGTCCAGCCGGATGCCGGTGCCGCTGGTCTCGGGGGCCTCGGTCAGCAGGGCCACCGGGATGAAGACGACCGCGGTGGTGCCTCCGTACGGGCTGGGCTGGAGGACGACCTTGACGCTGTGGCGCTGCGCGAGGCGGCTGACGACGAACAGGCCGAGGCGGTCGGTGTCGGAGAGTTCGAACTCGGGGGTCTCGGCGAGGCGGAGGTTCGCGTCGAGGAGCGCCTCGGGGTTCATGCCGAGGCCGCGGTCGTGGATCTCCAGGGTGAAGCCGTTGGCGACGCGTTCGCCGTGCACCTGGACCGCGGTGTGCGGCGGCGAGAACACGGTGGCGTTCTCGAGGAGTTCGGCGACGAGGTGGGTGATGTCGGCGACGGCGGGGCCGGCGATGCCCAGGCGCGGCAGCCGGCGCACCTCGATGCGCTCGTAGTCCTCGACCTCGGCGACGGCGGCCCGTACGACGTCCATCAGCTGGACGGGCTTGCGCCACTGGCGGGAGGGGGCGGCGCCGGAGAGGATCACCAGGCCTTCGGCGTGGCGGCGCATGCGGGTGGTCATGTGGTCGAGGCGGAAGAGGTCGGCGAGCTCCTCGGTGTCCTCGGTGCGGCGCTCCATGGTGTCGAGGAGGGTCAACTGGCGGTGCAGGAGCACCTGGTTGCGGCGGGCCAGGTTGACGAAGACCTCGGAGACGCCGCGGCGGAGTTCGGCCTGCTTCACGGCGGCTTCGACGGCGGCGCGCTGGAGGGTGTTGAGGGCCAGGCCGACCTGGCCGACCTCGTCCTTCTCGTACTCCAGGCGGGGCGCCTCGGTCTCCACGTCCACGTGCTCGCCCGCGGCGAGGCGGCGCATCACGCTCGGGAGGCGGACGCCGGAGACCTCGTGGGCCTCCTTGCGGAGCCGGGAGAGGTCGCGGATCAGGTCGCGGCCGATGCGCACGGAGAGGATCAGGGAGACGACGAGGGCGATGAAGCCGAGGACGCCGGCGACGGCGGCCTGGACCAGCACCTCCATGGCGACGGGCTCGACGCGCTTCTGGTAGCGGTCGCCGGCGTCGGTGCCCATGACGGCGAGCTCGTCGAGGACCTTGCCCGCGGCCTCGTCCCACTGGGCGGCGGTGACGCGGGGGTTCTTGCCCGGGCCGCCTCCGAGGAACCGTTCCTCCGCGTCGCGCAGCACCTTGCTGTCGGGGCCGCCCCAGTACTGCTCGAAGCGCTGGCGGTCGGCGTCCGGGAGGATCGCCAGGTTGAACTCGTACAGCAGTCCGCGGTTGGCCACGAAGTCGGAGACGTGCCGGATGTCGGCGGCGCTGACGTTGCGGGCGGCGAGGGCGGAGGCGACGACGGCGTCCTCGCGGGAGAGGGTCTCCCGGGCGCGGGTGATGCCGACGAGGGCGCGGCCCTGCTTGTCCATCTCGACGTTCTCCAGCGCGTGGAGGTTCATGAGGAACTCGTAGCAGGGGTCGATCAGCCGGCTGTACAGGTCCAGTGCCTGGCTGGGGTCGAGGGTGTTCTGGTCGACCGAGCGGCGCAGGGCGCTGATGCCGTGGAACGCGCCGAGGATGGAGCGCAGGCGCTGGGCGTTCTCGGGGCTCAGCTGCTCGACGACCTCGGGGTCGCGGGCGTTCGCGCTGATCTGCTCGACGGCTTCGTCGGTGGCGGCGCGGCGCTTGGCGAGTTCGGCGGTGGCCGCGGAGGCGCGGGGGTCGCCGACGACGACGAGGGTCTGGCGGCGTTCCTTCTGGATGACGCGGACGACGTCCTCGATCGGGTAGCCGACCTTGTCGATGACGTAGGCGACGTCGAGGAGTTGGACCGCCTCCCGCCCCGTGATGACCGTCGCGAAGGACCACAGCGCGGTCAGGGATACGAGCGGCACAAGGAGCAACGCGACGATCTTCCGGCGGATGGACTTTCCGCGAAAGCGCATGGCCTCCCCAGCCTCCCCCAGCTCATCCCCGATGTCGGGGGGTCGGTGTTCCGTCGGTCTTCCGTCGTTTAAACCGGCGTGAGCCTACTACTGCCGCGCAGCGGGTTCGAAGGCGTGTCCGGACGTTTTCGGCCGGGCCTCTGGACGAAGATCACGAGTTGTCCGATAATTCCGGTCAGGAGCAGCCCGATATGTGGCACATGACACTTGGTGGGGCGTCAGTTCCCGTACTGGGATGGATGGCTGGAAGTATTCGTTCCGCGATCACGGGGGCGGGTGGACCGTTCCGCGATGCGGGAATCTCCGGACGGCGCCGTACGTCTTCTCTTCAGGGGGACGCGTCGGGGTAGACGTGTGGAGTAGGCGTTGCGGACCGCGCGGTGGGGAGTGAGCGGACCATGAGCAGGTACGAGGACGGCGGGGACGGCGCGGGCGGGCGCGGCGCGTCCGGGAGCCGGCGCGGGCTGTGGGTGGAGGAGCCGGCCCGGCGGCGCCGGATGCCCGATCCGGTGCGGGCGTCCGCGGTGCGGGCGGTGCTGATCGTGTCCGTGACCCTCATACAGGCGACCATCGGCTTCTTCCTCACGATCACCGGGTCCTGGCTGGCCTTCCCGATGGCGCTGGGCGCGATCGCGGCGACGGTCGTGGCCACGTGGGGCGTGCTGGACGTGTGGATCACCCGGCAGATGTGGAACCAGCGGTACGGGGTGGTGTCGGAGCCGAGCAGCACGGCGCGCGACCGCCGCCGCGAGGAGCGCCAGGCCGCCAAGGCCGCCCGTGCGGAGCGGAAGGCGGCCCCGGCCCGAATATCCCGCGAGGACGGCCCCCTCGCGGCCTTCGGCCGCCGCTGAGGGGCTTACCGCGCCGGGGCGGGAGCCGCCGGCTCCCGCCGGGGTACGGGCCGCCGGCTCAGCTGCGGCGGAACATCCGGGTCGCCGTGATCTCGCCGTGGATGGTCTCCTGCTCCGGGGACTGCTGCGGCAGGCCCGGGCGCAGGTGCTCCTCGACGCTGATGTACTTCAGGCCCGCGCGCAGGTCCGCGTCGTTGCGCAGCCGGATGACCAGCGGGAACTCGGCGAGGGCCGTGGTGTCGAACAGGCCCGTCGTGTAGAGCAGCTGGACGCCGAGCGCGTCGGACACGGCCCGCTGGAGCTCCAGCAGGTACGTGGCGTTCGCGCGGCCGATCGGGTTGTCGAGGAACAGCGTGCCCGCGTGGCGGTGCTTGTCGCGGCCGCGGTCGTTGCTGCGCAGCGCCGCCATCGTGCAGTACAGGGCGATCGCGGCGGTCAGCAGCTGCCCGCCGGAGAACACGTCGCCCATCTGCCCGACCGGCACCCGCTCGGCGCGCAGCACCGCGTCCGGCTTCAGGATCTCCACGGAGATGCCCTTGGGTTCCAGCGCCGCCTGGACGCCCCGCAGCAGCAGGGACATGCCGTCGCGGCGTCCCTCGCCGAAGGAGGCGGTGCTGTTCTTCTTCACCGCCGCCCGCGTGGCCTCGTCGATGACCTCGCCGAGCCGCTCGGTCAGCGTGGCCTGGTCCGGCTCCTCGAAGCGGATCCGCAGGAACTCCTGGCCCGACCACTCCCCCAGGCCCTCCGGCAGCTGGGAGAGGCGCTGGGCCGAGCGGAGCGTGGCCAGCGCCGACTCCACGAGGCCGCGCAGCCGGTCGACGATGCTGTCGCGGTTGCGCTCCAGCTGCGCCAGCTCGTCGGTCAGGACCCGCAGGCGCGGCGCGAAGGCAGCGGCCCAGGCCGCCGCGTGCTCGGGCAGGGCGGAGGCGGGCAGTTCCCGGATCTGCTGGCGCGCGGGGGTGCGTACCTGCTCGTAGCGGGTGGCGTTGGCGTGCCGCACCAGGACGTCGCTCGCCTCGCGCACCGCGGCCTCGGCGGCCGACAGGTCGGCCGCGCAGCCGCGCAGCGCGCGACGGGCCTCGGTGGCCGACTGGCGGGCCTCCTCCAGGGTGCCGGCGTGGGGCGCGGGCTCCTGCTCGTCCTCGGCGTGGGTGTGGTCGCGCAGGAGGTCGCGCAGCAGGGCGGCGGTCTCGTCGAAGCCGCCGGCGCCGTCCTCGGCGGTCCGGTGGGCGCGCAGCAGGTCCGCGTGGGCGGCGCGGGCGCTCTCGACCGCGGCGCTGTGGGCGGCGAGCTGGGCGGTGGCCGTGCGCAGCAGGGCCTGTGCGTGCTCCACGTCCCCGGGGACCAGTTCCTCGGGGAGTTCGGTGTGCGCGCCGCCCTCGGCGGGGGCGTGCCGTTCGGCCTCGCCGCGCAGCCGGCCGAGCTGCTCGCTGGCGGTCGAGGCGCGCGTCTCCAGCATCTGGACGAGGGACTCGGCGCGGGCCGCGGCCGCCTGCCGCGAGGGGCCGTCGGCGCCGTCGGGGCTCTCCAGGAGCTGGGCGGCGCGGGTGCGGACTTTGTTGGTGAGCCGGTCCAGCTCGGCGAGGGCGGCGCTCTCGTCGCTCTCGGCGCGGGCCTGTTCGGCGCGCAGGTCGGCGCCGACGCCGACCTTCTCGTACAGCTGGGAGGCGGCGCGGTAGGCCTCGCGCAGGTCCGGAAGCGGGGCCTTGGAGGCGCCGTCGTCCTCGGGGAGCGGCTCGGGGGCACCCGCGATGTCGGCGCGCTCGGCGCGCAGGGCGCGGGCGGTGCGGCGGGCGTCGTCGGCGGCGCGCTGGGCGGCGCGCCGGTCCTCGTCGGCCGCGCGGGCCCGGTCCAGGCAGGCCTCGGCGCGGGCCTCGGACTCGGCGGCGTCGTCGGCGAGTTCGCGGAGCCTGGCCTGCCAGCCGGCGCGTTCGCGCAGCCGGAAGGCGAGGCCGGCCAGGGCGTCCGCGACGCGGCGGGCCCGCTGGGCGGTGTCCTGGCGCTCGTCGCGCACCCGGGCCGCGTCGGCGGCGGCCTCGTCGGCCTCGGCGCGTACGGTACGGGCCTCCGCGAGCTCGGCGTCGGCCTCCTCGGCGAAGGTACGGGCGGCTTCGGCCTGCTGCGCGAGCTCGGCGAGCCGGCCGGGCGGGCAGCCGGTGCGCCAGGAGGCGAGGCGGGCGGCGAGTTCGCGGTCCCCGGCGAGGCGGGCGGCCAGGTCGCGGATCTCGGTGTCGCGGGCGGTGGTGCGGGTGCGCAGCGCCTGGCGCTCCTCGTCGGCGGCGAGCTCGTCGTGCATGGCCGGGTTCGGCGAGACGATGAAGATGCCGGCCGCCGCCGAGCCGGCGTCCACGGGGGCCACCGGGGCCAGCAGGGCGGCGGCGGTACCGACGGCGACGGTGGAGCGGGGCAGCAGGGCCGCGCCGGAGAGGACCTCGCGGGCCCGGCTGTGGGTGTCGGGGTCGGTGATGACGACGCCGTCGACGAGTTCGGGGCGGGCCGCGAGGACGGCGGCGTGGTCGGCGGGATCCACGGACTGGGCGAGGTAGCGCCAGCCGGGGAGGGCCGGGATGCCGTGTTCGCCGAGGTACTCGACGGTGGCGAGGACGTCGGGGCCGGGCGGCAGCAGTCCGCCGTCGCCGAGGGCGCCGAGGATGCGGGCGTCGTCGGCGGCGGCGGTGCGCAGCTCGAACAACTGCCGTTCGGCTGCGGCGACTCCGTCGGTGAGCAGCTGGTGGAGGTCCTCCGCGTTCCGGTCGAGGTCCTCGGCGGTGAGCCGTCCGGCGGTGCCGGTGTCGCCCTGGGCCGCCGCGGCGGAGCCGGGCCCCCGGTCGTCCGTACCGCCCCTGGGGTGCGGAAGGGTGACGGAGCCGGTCCCGGGGAGGCCCAGGAGGGCGGCCAGGCGCGGGGATCCGGCGAGGGAGCCGGCGGCGCGGTGTTCGGCCTCGTAGGCGGCCTCGGCGCCGTCGGCGGCGTCCGCGGCGCGGGCGGCGGTGAGTTCGGCGCGGGATTCCGCGGCGGCGCCCTCGCGGGCGGCTCCGGCGGCGGTGCGCGCGGCCTCGCGGGACTCGTCCCAGGCGGCGACAGCGGTCTTCTCCGCGTCGGTGGCGGCCAGGGCGGCCCGGGCCGGGTCGGCGTCGGGCGCGGAGTCGTCGAGCCAGCCGGCGCGGACGGCCTCCGCGGTCTCCTGCTGGACCTCGCCGAGGCGCGAGCGGAGGTGTTCGGCCTCGCTGCGGGCCCGCTGGGCGGCCGTCGCGGCGGCGGTGGCGTCGCGGTGCGCGGATTCGCCGGTGTCCTGGAGGACCGCGGAGCGCTCCTCCTCCTCGTTGGCGACCCGTTCGCCGTGCTCGGCGGCGGTGTGCAGGGCCCGTACGAGATCGGCGGCGGCGGTGGCGCGGGCGGCGAGCGCCGGGGCGGCGTCGCGCTCGGCCTCCAGGATCGCGGCGGCGACCCGGGCGGAGCGGTCGGCGGCGGCGCGGTGGCGCAGGACGGTCTCGGCGGCCTGCCACGCGGAGTGCAGGGTGCGCGCTTCGAGGAGTTCGCGGCGCTGGGCGGTGGCGGCCTTGTCGGCGACGGTCAGGGCCAGCGAGGCGTGCCGGTAGGCGAGTTCGGCGGAGACGGCCGCGCTGCGGGAGCGGGCGGATTCGGAGGCGGTGACCTCGTGGGCGGCGCCGGTAACGCGCTGGGCGAGGTCGGCGGCGCGGCCGCGTTCCTCGGTGGCGCGGGCGGACAGCCGGCGGGCGAGGGTGCGGGTGCGGCGTTCGGCGCCCGCGTGGACGTCGCGCAGCCGGGAGCGGGTCCCGGCGGCCTCGACGATGCGTCCCAGGAGGTCCACCGAGCCCGCGGTGAAGTCCCGTTCGGCCATCAGCTCGCCGCGGCGGCCGAGCTTGTTGCCGAAGCCGTGGACAAGGTCGGCGAGGCCGTCCGTGTCGCGGGTGTCGGTGACGGCGCGCAGCAGCAGGTCGGTGAAGTCGGAGTCCTTCTTCACCGCGAAGAGGCCGGCGGCCTCGCCCTCGTCGGCGTTCATCTCGCGCTGGTAGCGGAAGAGTTCGGGGTCGAGGCCGAGGTCGGTGAGGTGCTCGTTCCACCGGTCGTGGATCTCCTCGAAGGAGACCTCGAGGTGCGGGTAGGCCTTGCCGGCCTCGGTGAGGGCGTCGCGGAAGCCCTTCATCGTGCGGCGGCGGCCCTGGGCTCCGGAGGCGCCTTCGACGGGCGGGCGTACGTCGGTGGCCTCGGCGACGGGCAGGCTGTCGAGGCTCAGGCCGGGGCCGGGGCGGAAGGAGTACCAGGCCTCGGCGAACTTGCGGGGGTCGTTGGACACCTGGCGGCCGCGCCATTCGCTGACCTTGCCGACGACCACGCACTCGCCGGTCTGGGTGTGCTGCCACTCCAGGGCGACGTGGCCGCAGTCGTCGGCGAGCAGGAACTTGCGCAGCACGCCGGAGCTGGCGCCGCCGAGGGTGTTGCGGTGGCCGGGGAGCATCACCGAGAAGATCAGCTTGAGGAGGACGGACTTGCCTCCGCCGTTCTCCAGGAAGAGCACGCCCGCGGGCGCCGGGCGGCGCGGCGGGCCGGTGGGCTCGTCCTCGAAGAACTCCGCCTGGGCGGGCGCCGGGTGGGGCACCGGCTCGCCGACTCCGCGCAGGTCGAGCACGGTGTCGGCGTAGCGCGCACCGGCGGGCCCGATGGAGTAGAGGCGGATCCGGGACAGCTCGTACATGGCGGCGGACTCTCGTTGTTTCTCGGTGTACTCGGTGCGTTCTCGGTACGTAGGGCGGGTGGCTCAGGCGTGGAACGGCAGGCCGGCGTCGGCCGCGAGCTCCAGGTCGTCGCCCTCGGGCGGAGGCAGCAGGGTGGCGGAGCCGTCGCTGACGGGGACCACGCCCAGGTCCAGGAGTTCGGCCATGGCCGCGCTGCCCGCCATGTCGCGGACCTGGAGCTGGTAGCGGGGGGTGGTGCGGTACGTGCCTCCGGCGTCGTCCCCGGTGCGCTGGAGGAAGCCGGACTCGGTGAGGAACGCGGCGGCCTTGCCGACGATGCCGGTGGTGGAGCCGGCGAGGCGGCGGGCGTCCTTGGTGGCGCCGGTCGCGCTGCGGCGGGAGTAGACGCGCCAGGCGGCCTCCAGCCCGGGCGCGTCGGAGGCGGGGTCGGTGTTCTCGCCGAGCTCCTCGGCGCGCTCTTCGAGCCGGCGGCAGGCCTGGCGGACGAACGCCTCGACGCCGTTGACGGTGACCCGGCCGATGTAGCCGTCGTCGGCGAGGTCCTCGGGGCGGGGGAAGGCGAGGGCCGCGACGGCGAGGTGGGCGAGGCCGTGCAGGAAGCGGTCGGCGGAGTCGGCGGCGGTGCGGCGGGCGTAGTCGCCCATGCGGACGGCGAAGACGGAGTCCTCGCCGGCGGCCACGGCCATGCCGGCGCGCGGGGACACCTCGAGGACGACGAGGCCGAGGCCGGTGGCGACGGCGTCGGCGAGACGGCCGAAGGCCGGGTCCTCGCGGTAGCGGCGCAGCAGTTCGGCGTACTCGGCGTCACGGGCGGGGAGCAGCTTGGGCTGCAGTCCGAACGCGACGAGCCGGGCCGCGTCGGCGGCGTCGGCGGGGGTCACCGCCGGGTTCGCGGCGGCGACGGGGGTGGCGGGAGCCGCGGGCTCGCTCCACGCGGGGTGCTCGGCGTGGTGGTCGCTCACGGGGTCGTCTCCTGGGCAGTGCGGGGCGTATGGGGAATGCGGTTCGGCTGCGCGGGCATGCGGGGCGCGGAGTGCGGAGTCGCGCCACGGGAACCCCGGCTCCGCCGGGCACCGGGCTCCGCCCGGACCCGCGCCTCAAACGCCGGCGGGGCTGGATGTGGCGCCGGCGGGGACGGATGCGCGAGGCCGGTCATGGCGAGGGCCGTCATGACGCCTCCGCGCGGTCGGCGGCCATGCCCGCCGCGTCGAGCAGCGCGGTGCCGACGATGAGGTCGGCTCCGCCGAACTCGGGGTCCTCGAGCTGGGTGCCGTCGTCCACGGCGAAGAGCAGCCGCTCCTCGCCTTGGCGGTAGGCCGTGCCGACGGCCGGGCTCGCCGCGTGCACGGCCAGCAGGGCGACCAGGTACGGCAGGGCGGGGTCGGTGCGGCGGGCCTCGGCCAGCAGGCCCGACAGCCGGCGCGGGGCGTCGTGCGGCAGGTCCAGGAGGACCATCGCCGCGGCGAGCTGCTCCTCGCTGAAGCGGCTGTCGTCCGGGGTCGCGATGAGGTCCGGTTCGGGCATCTCCGCGCCGAGGTGCTCCCGCTCCACGGGCGGGGTGAGCAGTATCTCGACGAGGTCCCCGACCCGTACCGAGACCGGGGTGCGCAGGCCCGCGCCGGAGGCGAAGAACGCGTCCGTGACCCGGCGGGCCCCTTCCAGCGGGAGCGGCAGCAGCGGGGCCACCAGCTGCCCGTACAGGTCGATGCCGGAGCGCGGCGCGGGCGCGGCGAAGGCCTGGCGGTCCTGTTCGGCGCGGAAGAGCGGGCCGGCGTCCAGCAGCCGGGACTGGAGCTGGGTGTGGCGGCGGATGCAGTCCTTGACGATGTCGACGAGCTCGGCGGCCCGCCGCTTGCTCTCGGGCTCCTCGGCCTCGTCGCGCGCCCTGCGGATGTTGGTCAGGATCGCGTTCTCGTGGCGGTAGCGGTCGGCGACGTGGTCGAGGGCCTCCTCGATCATGTCGGGGACGGACTGGAGCCAGTCCACCGCGCGCACGTTGCGCCGCGTCGCGTCCAGCGTGCGCCGCAGGGTCTCCGCATACTGCACGGTCCGGTACCGGGCCTGCTCGGCGGCGAGCTGGGCGTCCGCCAGCCGGCCGCGGCTGATCAGCACCTCCAGCTTGACCTCGGCCGCGATCTGCGCGCTGGTCACGTCCGTGTCGAGGGCGCCGACCAGTACGTTGACGGCCTCGTCGGTCGTGCGGAGGTAGACCGCGCCGCCGTACCCGGGTACCTCTTCGATCAGCTTGAAGTCGTAGTCGCGCCGGACGTAGACGCCGTCCGGCCCGAAGGTGCCGTAGATCGCGCGGAAGCCGCGGTCGACGCTGCCGACGTTGACCAGGTTCTCCAGCACCCAGCGGGCGACCCGCTCGTGCTCGGCGGCCGGCCGGGCCGGGGCCTGGGCGGCGACGCGCGGGAGCAGTCTGGCCACTATCTGCTCGTGGTCGGCGCCCGTGTCGAAGTCCATGTTCAGCGTGACCAGGTCGATCGCGGCCAGCGCGACCTCCGCCATCGCGTAGATCCCGTACTCGCCCGCGAGATTGGCCTTGCGTACGTCGAGGTCGTGCAGCGGGGCGGTGCAGGCGAGCGCGCGCAGCCGCCGGGCCAGGCCCTCGTCGGCGGCCGGGCCCGGCGCCGGGGACGGAAGGGTCTTCGCCGGGGCGGGGAGAGTCACGGACAAAGACTAGGCGCTGACCCTGACAACATCCCAAACGGCATGGTTCGGCCGGATCGTCCGCGGATCGCCCCACCACGCTCCGCGGTTCGCCCCACCACGCTCCGCGGTTCGCCCGCCGGCGGTCCCCGGTTCGCCCATCGGCCGTCCGCGGTTCGTCCGCCGCCTGGCGGGATCGCGGTGGCCGGGCTGTTCTACGCTCACCGCATGGCTTCCATGATCACACCCTCCGAGGCGGCGATCGACCTCAACGCCGACCTCGGCGAGGGCTTCGGGCGCTGGACGCTCACGGACGACGAGGCCCTGCTCTCCGTCGTCACGAGCGCCAACGTCGCCTGCGGCTTCCACGCCGGGGACCCGTCCATCATGCGCCGGGTCTGCGAGCTGGCGGCCGAGCGGGGCGTACGGATCGGCGCGCAGGTCTCCTACCGCGATCTGGCGGGCTTCGGCCGCCGCGCCATGGACGTGCCGGCCGGCGAGCTGGCGGACGAAGTGGCCTACCAGATCGGGGCGCTGGAGGTGTTCGCACGGGCCGCCGGCTCCCGGGTGTCGTACGTGAAACCGCACGGCGCGCTGTACAACCGCACCGTGCACGACGCCGACCAGGCCGCCGCCGTGGTCGCGGGGGTCCTGACGGCCGGGGGCGCCCTGCCCGTGCTCGGCCTCCCGGGCTCCCTGCTGCTCGACGCGGCCGCGGCGGCCGGGCTGGCCGCCGTACCGGAGGCGTTCGCCGACCGCGCCTACACGCCCGCCGGGACGCTGGTGCCGCGCACCGAACCGGGCGCGGTGGTGCACGACCCGGACGCCGTCGTGGCGCGGGCCGTGCGGATGGCGTCCGAGGGGACGGTCACGGCGGCCGACGGCTCCCCGGTCGCGGTCGCCGCCCGTTCCCTGTGCCTGCACGGGGACACCCCGGGGGCGGCGGACCTCGCGCGCCGGGTCCGCGCGGCCCTGGGCGCGGCCGGGGTCCGGATCGGGGCCTTCGCATGAGGACCCTGGTGGTCGGCGCCGAGGCACTGCTGATCGAGGCGGGCTCGGCCGCCGAGGTGGCCGCGCTCCACGCCGAACTGCTGCGCCGCCGGGACGCGGGCGAGCTGGGCCCCGTACGGGACCTCGTGCCGGCCGCGCGGACCGTGCTGCTGGACGGGGTGCGGGACCCGGCCGGGCTCGGCGCCCGGATCGCCCGCTGGCAGGTCCCGCCGCTCACGCGGTCGCAGGGGCCCCTGGTCACCGTCCCGGTGCGGTACGACGGGCCGGACCTGGCCGAGGTCGCCGGCGTGTGGGGGGTGGCCCCCCAGGAGGTTGCGGGCATCGTCGGCGCGACCGAGTTCCGGGTGGCCTTCTGCGGGTTCGCGCCCGGCTTCGGCTACCTGACCGGGCTCCCCGACCGCTTCCACCTGCCCCGGCGGGCCACGCCCCGCAGCTCCGTCCCGGCCGGCTCGCTGGCCCTGGCCGGTGAGTACGCGGGGGTGTACCCGCGCTCCTCCCCCGGCGGCTGGCAGCTGGTCGGATCCACGGACGTGACGCTCTGGGACCCCGAACGGGAGCCGGCCGCGCTGTTCGCGCCCGGGGTGCGGGTCCGGTTCACGGAGGCGGGCCGATGACCGGGCTGCTGGTGGTGCGGCCGGGAGCGCTGACCACCGTCCAGGACCGGGGCCGCCCGGGCCACGCGCACCTGGGGGTCCCGCACTCGGGGGCGCTGGACACGGCGGCGTACGCACTGGCCAACCGGCTGCTCGGCAACGCCCCGGGCGCGGCAGCGCTGGAGACGACCCTCGACGGGGTCGGGCTCCGGGCCCTGGCCCCGGTCACCGTGGCGGTCACGGGCGCGCCCTGCCCGGTACGGGTCGACGGCCGCCCGGTGGCCTGGGGAGCCGCGGTCAGGCTGCCGGCCGGCGCGGAGCTGGACGTGGGCCGGGCCGAGTCGGGCCTGCGCGGCTATGTCGCGGTGCGGGGCGGCCTGGACGTGCCGCCGGTGCTGGGCAGCCGCTCGACGGACCTGCTGTCGGGGCTGGGGCCGCCCGTCCTGTCGGCCGGGACCCTGCTGCCGGTGGGCCCGCCGGGACCGGCTCCGGCCCCGGCGGCGGACACCTGCCCGCTGCCCGGGCCGCCTTCGGAACTGCTGCTCCCGCTCCGGCCGGGGCCCCGGGCCGACTGGTTCACTCCGGCATCGCTCGCCGGGCTGTGGCGCTCGGTGTTCCGGGTGTCGGCGGTGTCCAACCGGATCGGGCTGCGCACGGAGTCGGGGATTCCGCTGGTCCGGGCCCGGGAGGGCGAGCTGCCGAGCGAGGGCATGGTCCTGGGCGCGGTGCAGGTCCCGCCGGACGGCCTGCCGGTGGTGTTCCTGGCCGACCACCCGGTGACGGGCGGCTATCCGGTGGTGGGCGTGGTCCCGCGGGGGCCGGCCCTGGACGCGGCGGCGCAGGCCCGGCCGGGTGTCGCGGTGCGGTTCGTGGCGGCCCGGTGAAACGTTTGACGGGGCTGCGGCCAAGTACGGGGTGAGGGGGCCGACCGGGTCCCCTGCTCAGGGGAGGAAACCGGGTGCTCAGCCCACGACACGAGACCGGGCCACCGGATCTCACCACGCCCGAGGGGTTCGGGGCGTTCTACGAGGAACACATCGACGCCGTACTGGGCTTCGTCACCCGCCGGGTCGCCGACCCGCACCTGGCGGCCGACCTGACGGCGGACATCTTCCTCGCCGCGATGGGATCCGCCTCCGGCTATCGGCCCAACAGGGCAGCGCCGATCGCCTGGCTGTTCGGGATGGCCCGCAACATCCTGTCGGGCCACGCCCGCGGACTGGCCCGCGAGAGCGGCGCGCTGGCCCGGCTCAGCGGCCGGCGGCTGCTCGACGACGAGGACGTGGCGGCGCTGGAGGAGCGGATCGACGCCCAGCGCGCCTTCCGCGAGCCGGCCGGGCGGCACGCCGCCCTGTCCGAGCCGCTGCGCGCCGCCCTCGACCTGGTCGTGCTCGACCAGCTCACCCCGGCCGAGGCCGCCCAGGCCCTCGGCGTCACCCAGGCGACGGTCCGCGTACGCCTGCACCGGGCCCGCCGCGCCCTGCGCGCCCCGGGTGCCGTGACCGGAGCCCAGTTGGAGGCAGCCCGATGAGCACCCGACCCAGCGGCTTCGAGGAGCGGCTGAAGGCCGCGCTCCTGGCCCGCCTCCCGGAGGCCGCGCCCGCGGCGACCGCCCGGCCCTTCGCCCGCCGGTACGGCATCCCCCTCTCGGTGGGCGTCGCCACGGCCGCCGTGCTCGCCGTCGTGACCCTGCCCGGCAGCTCCCGCGACGGTTCGCTGCCCGCCGGTCGTCCCACCGGCTCACCGGGTCCTTCGGCACCCGGCCCCCTCGAGATCAAGAAGGATCCGGACGGGTCGATCCGGTTCGACCTGCCGACGCACGAGCAGATCCCGGCCCTGGTCGACCGGCTGAAGGGCCTCGGGGTCCAGGTCGTCCTGGTCCCGAAGCGGCCGCGGTCCCAGTGCTCCGAGCCGGGCGGCGGGTACCGCGGTCCGCAGGCCGATCCCGAGGCCGAGATCATGCCGGGCGGTGACGGCCCCGCCTTCAAGGTCAACGCGAAGACGGTGCCGCCGGGCTACACGCTCACCTTCGACTGGAAGGGCTACCACCCGCCGGGCGAGCGGGGGATCAGCTTCGGGGTGATCGAGACCTCCAAGGTCCCGTCCTGCTCGATCGACTACTCCGAGGGGCTGGAGGAGCTGCTGAAGGGGAAGCCGGGACCGCCGGACCCCACCCCGCCCACCGGCCCCCCGCCGACTCCGCGGACGCCGTAGCCCTCACGGCTCCGCGGCGCCGCCCCCGGCACGCGTTCGGCCCGGCCCCTCTGTCAGGGGCCGGGCCGAACGCGTGCGGGTGCGGGGGCCGGCGGGGCTACACGGCCGATTCCGGGGCGATGCGGCTGCGGACGGCGGACTGCACGTCCTCCTCCTCGGCCGGGTCCGCGGCCAGCCGCCGCAGGCGGGGCGCGACGCGGGCGTCGGCGGTCTCGGCGTGCCGGGCCGCCACCTCGCGGGTGGTCTCCTCGCAGTCCCACAGGCATTCGACGGCGAAGCCGGCCGCGAAGGAGGGGTCGGTGCTGGCCAGGGCCCGGGCGGCCCGGCCGCGCAGGTGGGACGAGGCCGTCTCGCGGTAGATGTGCCGCAGTACGGGGGCCGCGCAGCCGATCGCGAGGCGGCCGGCGCCGTCCACCAGGGCGTACAGCGCCCGGGTGTCGGGGCCCGCGCCGCGGACGGTGGAGCGCAGGGCTCCGAGGACCAGGCCGGCGTCCTCGGCTCCGCCCCGGGCGGCCAGGACGGCCCCGGCCGCCGCGCCGAGGGCGTCGGGCCGGTGGATCCAGCGGCGGGCCCGGTCCACGGCGCCGGGGCCGCACATGCGCTCGTACGCGGCCACGGCGGGCTCGTCGGCGGCGGCTTCGATCAGGTCCAGCACGGCCGGGTTCTCCGGTTCGGCGAGGACCAGGTGGTGCAGGGCGGTGGCGCGGGCCGCCTCGCCCGAGGCGCCGGCCGCCGCGGCGAGGATGGCGGGCCGGTCCTCGGGCTGGGCCACGGCCGCGAGGCAGCGTGCGGCGGGCACGTGCAGCGGGGTGCCGCGGCGCAAGCCGTCGGCGGCCCAGTCGAAGACGGCCTGCACTCCCCAGCCGGGCCGGGGGCCGCTGGGGGTGAGCTGGCGCTGCCAGCGGTCGAAGGAGCCCTGGCGGCGGGCGGCGCTCAGGCGCTCCCCGTACCGGGGTGACTCCTCCCACAGGCACCAGGGCCTGGGCTCGTACGCGTCGCGGATGGCGGCGGCCAGCCGCGCCTCGCCCTCCGCCGTGGCGGGGAAGCGGGCGATGACCGGCCCGGCCAGGGACCGCAGCCCCTCGTCGTCGTCGCGCAGGGCGAGCTCGTCGAGGGCCCAGGCCCAGTTCGCCCCGGAGGCGGCGTAGCGGCGCAGCAGCATGAGCGCGTCGTCGCGGCCGTACGAGGCGAGGTGGCCCAGGACGGACAGGGCGAGGCCCGTCCGCTCGTCGGCTTCGTCGAGGAGGTCCTCGGCGCCGAAGAGATGGGCCTCGATCGCGCCGAGGGGGCCGTCGAGATCGAGGTACAGCCGGGCGTAGTACAGGGAGCGGTTCTCGACCTGCCAGTCCTGGCGCGGGTCGCGGACCACACACTGGTCGAGGGCCTCCAGGGCCTCCGCCCTGGGCGCCGCGAGGGCGTGCAGCGTGCCGTCGCCACGGCCCCGCTGGAGCAGCCCGAGCAGCGTGCCGCTCGGCGCTATGACTGGTTCGAACATGGGAATGGCCTCAAATCAAGCTGGGGACGCAACCGGGAATCGGGATTCACAGGGCCGCGTAACAGCATGTGAGGACGTTCGCCGTCAGGTTCCGCTCGATGTAGACCATTGCCTTCTCACTCTCGTCGGTGCTTCGCGGCCAGGGCGGCCGGTGCGGCAGGCGCCGGGTGTGGACACCCGTCGTGTCCAGCCCGCTCCTGCCCGTCCGTCATGTTCGCGAATCGAATCCGACGCCATGATGACCCAGCCGGTTTGTGCGCCGCGACCACATTTACGGCCGCCGTGACCAACCTGTGAGGTCGGACACCGCCCCGGCGCGGCCCGCGCCGGGCAAAAAAGCGGACTAGTTGGCTCCGAAGAGTTCCAGCAGGTCGGCCTTGGCGAACATGCGCGCCGTGTCCACGGCGGAGGGGGTTCCGGCGGCCGGATCGGCCCCTCCGGCGAGCAGGGCCCGGATGACGGCCTCCTCGCCCTTGAAGACGGCTCCGGCGAGCGGCGTCTGGCCGCGGTCGTTGGCACGGTCGGCCTCGGCGCCGCGGGCCAGCAGGGCCGTGACGGTGTCCGCGTGGCCGTGGTAGGCGGCCAGCATGACGAGGGTGTCGCCGCGGTCGTTGGTGAGGGTCGCCGGGACCCCGGCGTCGAGGTACGCGGCGAGCGTCGCGGTCTCGCCCTGGCGGGCAAGGTCGAAGATCTTGGTGGCCAGTTCGATGACGTCCTCGTCGGGGACGTCCTGGGAACCGGAGCCGCCGTCGGTGTGCTCGCTCATCGTTCGTACCGCCTTTCACTCGCTGCTGGCATGGTCCGCCCCGGTGGGCGGCCCCCGGGCCGGGCGGGCGGGGGGTGCACGGAACTGCGTCCGTACGGGTGAATCGTCAGGGTAGCGCCCGGACCTGCGCACGCAGGGGCACGGCCGAGGCAATGATCACCCTTGCCCCCCTTCGCACCGGACGCGCCAGTCGGAGTGACCCGATCCAGTGAAAAACGCCTGGATTCACCCGTATGCACCTTTTGTCGCATTGATACTTGCTGTGAGCCTGGAAGAACTGATGGTGACTGTCCCCACCCACCAGGAGAACCTCTCATGGTCCTGTCCATCTCAGGCGTCGTCCTGCTCGGCATCATCTGCTTCCTCTTCTTCAAGAAGGACGGGATGAAGCTGACCCACGCGTTCGTCTGCTCGCTGTTCGGCTTCTTCCTCGCCGGCTCCGCCATCGCTCCGAGCATCACCGCGAGCACGGCGAGCCTCGCGAGCCTGCTCGGCGGGATCAAGCTCTAGCCCGCCCCAGGCACGGCCACACCCAGCCGCACCCGAAGCACCCGAACACCCACAACTCCAGGAGACGCCCGTGGCCCGGCGCCCACTTCCCCGCATCCTCACCAGCGGCACCGCGTCGCTGACCCGGGGCCGCGACCTCGCTCGCACGGCCGCCGACAGCGCCACGGACGTCCTCCATCCGCTCCTCACCATCGGACGCGGCCTGCGCATCCTGGCCTCGGCCGGGCGGCGCAAATGGTCCGAAACCCCCAAGGACAAGCGTGGTCCCGCGCTGTTCCTGGGAGCCGCCTGCGTCCTGGTGGTCGCACTCGTCCCCTACGGCCCGCTCCTCGCCCTGATCACCCTCATGGCGGCGGCGGCCTGGCAGGGACGCGACCGCACCCCGGTGAAGACCGGGCCCAGCGATGCCGAGACCGAACGCCTCGGCTCCCTCTACGAAGCGCTCGTGCCGTATTTCTCCACCCCGGAGGACCCGAGTCCGCTCTTCGCCCACGGCGGGGAGTGGGACAAGGCCTTCAGCGGCTACGAGTTCGACGAGGCGGGCCGCGTCATCCGGCTCCACATCCGCTACCCGGCCTACTTCACCGATGGCGAGGCCGCCTCGCGGGCCCGGATCGAGGCACTGCTGCACGCCAAGTCCGGGCGCGGACGGGAGTATCTCTTCGAATGGGACGAGGAGGGCAACCAGCTCGACCTGAGCGTGCTGGCGGCGCTGCCGACGGGCATCGCCGCCCAGCCGTTCGTGACCTCCCCGGGCGAGACCGTCCTCGGTTTCACCGACGCCGGCAGCATCCAGCGCACCCTGCCCGTCCTGGAGGGCGACGAGCCCCGGGACGTGCCCCCGGTCATCTGGCGCACCGGCCCCCGCGCCACCGAGCCGCACCTGCTGGCCGTCGGCCAGCCCGGCAGCGGCACCTCCTCCCTGCTGCGCTCCATCGCCCTGCAGGCCCTGCGGCACGGCGGCGACGTACTGATCGTCGAGGGCGGCGGCAGCGGCGAGTACTCCTGCCTGACCGGCCGCAGCGGCGTCATCGCCGTGGAATGCGGGCCGGTCGGGGCGCTGGCCACCCTGGAGTGGGCCGCGAAGGAGACCGAGCGGCGCCTCATCGCCGCCCACCGGGCCCGCGAGGCGGGCCGGCCCGCGCCCGAGGACACCCGCCGGCCCCTGTGGATCCTGCTGGACCGGCCCAGCGTGCTGGCGCACCTCGCGGCCGCCGAGGGCGGGCCCGATCCGCTCGCGCAGCTCCAGGTGCCGCTGCGGCACGGGCGGGCCGCGCACGTCACCGTGGCGGTGACCGAGCAGTTCGACCAGCTGGAGCTGCTGCACGACGCCGTCTGGCAGCACACCCGCGCCCGGGTCGTCCTCGGGCCCGCCGCGATCCAGCAGGTCGCGGACGTGCTGGGGCTGCCGCCGCACACCACTCCGCCGGGGCTGGTCCCGCCCGGCCGGGGATACGCCCGGCTCGGTTCGGGTCCCGTGCACCGGCTCCAGGTGCCGGCCACGCCGGATCCGTACGACGACGGGGGGCATCCGGGGCAGCGGCAGGCGGTGCTGGCGCTGCTGCCGGATCGGCTCGCGCCTGGCGGGAGCGGGGGCGGGGGGCGGGGGGCGGGGCCTGTTGCGCCGGCCAAGCCGACGCAGCCGCCTGCGCAGTCGGCCGGGCAGCCGGCCGGGCAGCCGCCTGCGCAGGGGGCGGCGGTCGATTCGGCGGAGGTTGGGGCCGAGACGCCCTAGGGCGGGCCGGTACGGGGCGGGGCCGGGGGCGGGCGGGGGTGCCGTCCGGGACTGCATGATTTATGGCGCCCTGACGGGGCTTCGTGCCGGGATCCTGAGAGGGCGCCAACAAATCACGTTTTACGTCCCGGACGGCACCCCCGCCCGCCCCCGGCCCCTGGGGTGACCTCGAATGGGTGGGGCGGGGGTGGGTGGGTGGGTGGGGGCGCGTGGGTGGGGGTGGGTGGGGGCTTCGCTGCTGGGTTACGCCACGAAGGTGCGCGGGGGGTCTGCGGCGCTGCCTGCTGCGCCTGTGTCCACCAGGGTGGCGGCTGCGGCCAGGCGGGCGGCGGCTTCTTCGGCTACCGGGCCGCCCACCGTGAACGGCAGACGGACATAGCCTTCGAAGGCTCCGTCCACGCCGAAGCGGGGGCCCGAGGGGACGCGTACGCCGACCCGTTCGCCGACCTCCGCGAGGCGGGAGCCGGAGAGTCCGCCCGCGCGGGCCCACAGGGTGAGCCCGCCCTGCGGGACCTGGAAATCCCAGTCCGGCAGCTGCCGCCGTACGGCCGCGACCAGCGCGTCCCGGTTCTCCCGGGCCTGCTCCCGGCGGATTCCGACGGCCTCCTGCCAGCCTCCCGTCCGCATGAGCCAGTTCACCGCGAGCTGCTCCAGGACCGGCGTGCCCAGGTCGGCGTAGGCGCGGGCGGCGACCAGGCTGCGGATCACGTCGGGGGCCGCGCGGACCCAGCCGATCCGCATGCCCGCCCAGAAGGCCTTGCTGGCGGATCCCACGGTGATCACGGTGCTGCCGGCCGGGTCGAAGGAGCAGACCGGGCGGGGCATCTCCAGCTCCGGGTCGAGCCGGAGTTCCAGCATGGTCTCGTCGACGACAAGGACGGTGCCCGCGGAGCGGGCGGCCTCGACCATGGCCCGGCGCTGCTCCTCGGAAGCCAGGGCTCCGGTCGGATTGTGGAAGTCGGCGACGACGTAGGCGAGGCGGGGGGCGGAATCGCGCAGCACCTGCCGCCAGACGTCCATGTCCCAGCCGGACAGGCCGTCGGCCATCGCGACGGGGACCAGGCGGACGCCTGCGGCGCGCATCAGCTGGAGGATGTTGGCGTAGGAGGGGGACTCGACGGCGATCCGCTCGCCGCGGCCCGCGAACAGGCTGCAGATGGCGTCGATCGCGCCCATCGCGCCGGTGGTGACCATGATCTGCTCGGGCATGGTGGGGATGCCCGCCTCGGTGTAGCGGTCGGCGAGCATCCGGCGCAGGGCGGGCAGGCCCGCCGGGTAGTCGCCGTGGGTGTGGGCGTACGGGGGCAGCTCCTCCAGAGCGCCCTGGACGGCCTTGGTGAGCCAGGGCTCGGGGGCCGGCAGGGCGGCGCAGCCGAGGTCGATCATGGAGCCGAGGGACTCCGGCGGCAGCGGTTCCAGGCCGCGGGCGGGCAGCGGGTTCCCGGCCGGTACGGAGGTCCAGCTGCCGGCGCCGCGGCGGGACTCGAGGAACCCCTCGCCGCGCAGGGCCTCGTAGGCGGCGGCGACGGTGGTGCGGCTGAGGGAGAGGGCGGCGGCCAGCTCGCGCTCGGCGGGGAGCCGGGCGGCCACCGGGACCCGTCCTTCGAGGACGAGCAGGCGGATCCCGTCGGCGAGGGTGCGGTAGGCGGGTAGCTTGCGGGCTCCCGGCACGGCGGGGCGCTCCTGCTGGGAGCCGATCAGACGGGCGAGCTGCGCGGCACCGACCGCCGAGGTCCATTCGGCCATTGCGTCCGGTCCACCTTCGTCGAATTGGCCTCGACGGGGCGCGCCGGAGGCCTGGATTGGATTGCAGTCTGCGGGAACAGACTGTCACGACCCGGTCCACCTGCACCAGGGGGCCAGCTCCGCCCGGTCGTTCTCGTCCCCCGTTCACCTCGCTGACCACCAGCACCCCTCGGCTCGGGGGATACTGCGGCCGTGACGCACGTACGCCTTCGCCATCCGTATCTGGACCACCCGGCTCCGATCCCCTTCGCGCACCGGGGAGGGGCCGCGGACGGGCTGGAGAACACCGCCGCCGCCTTCCGCCGGGCCGCCGACGCGGGCTACCGGTACTTCGAGACCGATGTGCACGCCACGCTCGACGGCAAGCTCGTCGCCTTCCACGACTCCACCCTGGACCGGGTCACCGACGGCCGGGGCCGGATCTCCGAGCTGCCGTGGAAGCGGATTCGCGAGGCGCGGGTGGGCGGCACCGAGCCGCTGGCGCTCTTCGAAGACCTGCTCGAGGAGTTCCCGGACGCCCGCTGGAACATCGACATCAAGGCCGAGTCCGCGCTGCACCCGCTGGTGAACCTGATCGCCCGGGCGGGCATCTGGGACCGGGTCTGCGTGGGCTCCTTCTCCGAGAACCGGGTGGCGCGGGCGCAGAAGATCGCCGGCCCGCGGCTGGCGACCTCGTACGGCGTGCGCGGGGTGGTCGGCCTGCGGCTGCGCTCGTACGCGATCCCCGCGGCGCTGCGCGTGGGGGCGGTGGCGGCCCAGGTTCCGGAGACCCAGGCGGGCATCCGCGTGGTCGACCGGCGCTTCGTGCGGACCGCGCACGAGCGGGGGCTTCAGGTCCACGTGTGGACCGTGAACGAACCGGAACGAATGGAGACTCTCCTCGACCTGGGAGTCGATGGCATCATGACCGACCGGATCGACATCTTGCGCGCGGTGCTGGACCGGCGCGGGGCCTGGGCCTGACAAGGCCGCAGCTGCCCGCGCGCAGTCCGGGGGGCCGTGCGGTACGGGGACCAGCGAGGGGGCACCGATGAGTGCGCAGACTTCGGACGAAGCGGAACCGGGGGCCAAGGACGGCAGACCGGACGCCGTGGCGGCGGCCGCGCGCAAGCGCGAGCAGCGGGGCTGGTACTTCTACGACTTCGCGGTCTCGGTGTACTCGGCGAGCGTGCTCACGGTGTTCCTCGGGCCGTACCTGACCTCGGTGGCCAAGGCCGCCGCGGACGCCGAGGGCTTCGTGCACCCGCTGGGCATCCCGGTGCGGGCCGGGTCCTTCTTCGCCTACTCGGTCTCGGCCTCGGTGATCCTGGCCGTGCTGCTGATGCCCCTGGCGGGTGCCGTCGCGGACCGGTCCGGCCGGAAGAAGCCGCTGCTGGCGGTGGCCGCGTACACGGGCGCGGCGGCCACGGCGGGCATGTACTTCCTGGGCGGCGAGCGCTACTTGCTGGGCGGGCTGCTGCTGGTCGTGGCGAACGCCTCGCTGTCGGTGTCGATGGTGCTCTACAACGCCTACCTGCCGCAGATCTCCACCCCGGACGAGCGGGACACGGTGTCCTCGCGGGGCTGGGCCTTCGGCTACACGGCGGGCTCGCTGATGCTCGTGGTGAATCTGGTCCTCTACATGGGCCACGACACCTTCGGCCTGTCCGAGAGCGAGGCGGTACGGATCTGCCTGGCATCGGCGGGCCTGTGGTGGGGGGCCTTCGCGCTGATCCCGCTGCGCAGGCTGCGGGACCGGGCCGTGGTGCGCGAGGCGGGTGCGGGCCCGGCCCTCAGTGGCTGGAAGCAGCTGGTGGCCACGTTGAAGGACATGCGGCGCTATCCGCTGACCCTGTCGTTCCTGCTGGCGTACCTGATCTACAACGACGGCGTACAGACCGTGATCTCCCAGGCCTCGATCTACGGTTCGGAGGAGCTGGAGCTGGAGCAGTCCACGCTGATCGGGGCGGTGCTGCTGGTGCAGGTCCTGGCGGTGGCGGGCGCGCTCGGCATGGGCCGGCTGGCCCGGATCTACGGCGCGAAGCGGACGATCCTCGGCTCACTTGCCGCGTGGGCGGTGACGCTGGCGGCCGGATACTTCCTGCCGGCCCGGACCCCGGTGTGGTTCTTCGCGCTCGCCGCGATGATCGGGCTGGTGCTGGGCGGCAGCCAGGCGCTGTCGCGCTCGCTGTTCTCGCACCTGGTGCCCGCGGGCAAGGAGGCCGAGTACTTCTCGGCGTACGAGATGAGCGACCGGGGCCTGAGCTGGGTGGGGCCCCTTGTGTTCGGCCTCACATACCAGGTCACGGGCAGCTACCGGGACGCGATCATCTCGCTGGTGGTCTTCTTCGCACTGGGATTCGTGCTGCTGGCCAGAGTGCCGGTGCGGCGCGCGGTGGAGGCGGCAGGCAATCCTGTACCGGAGCGGCTCTGAGAGCGGAGCCGCGGGTGCGCACGGTCCGGATTCACGAACGAATTCCGAACGGATTTAGACGTTGAAGCCAAGGGCCGGTAGTGTACGCCTTTGGCCTGCCAGGCGGACCGTTACTGCGCGCTTAAGAAGTGTAGACGTTGGGTGACATCTGCTGCCAGATGTGACAAAACGGGCATTGGTGGGTACAACAAGGGGCGGCACGACGGGCGACGCATGACCCGGAGCGGGAATCTATACCGCCGACCGGACGTTGACCGGATGACGACGACAGCGACACCTGTCCTGTGGGCGACAAGCCCGGGAGGCACGATTCATGAGTGAGCGAGCTCTCCGCGGTACGCGCCTCGTGGTTACCAGCTACGAGACGGACCGCGGCATCGATCTGGCCCCGCGCCAGGCGGTGGAGTACGCATGCCAGAACGGACATCGATTTGAGATGCCGTTCTCGGTTGAGGCAGAAATTCCGCCGGAGTGGGAGTGCAAGGCGTGCGGCGCCATGGCACTCCTGGTGGACGGGGACGGGCCCGAAGAGAAGAAGGGCAAGCCTGCGCGAACGCACTGGGACATGCTCATGGAGCGGCGCACCCGCGAGGAGCTGGAGGAAGTGCTGGCCGAACGGCTGGCGGTCCTCCGTTCCGGCGCCATGAACATTGCCGTGCATCCGCGGGACAGCCGCAAGTCCGCCTGACAGCCGGACGAAAGCAAGAGCCGAGGGGCCCCGCCACACAGTGTGTGGCGGGGCCCCTCGGCTCTTGTGCGTCGCGGCTCTTGCGCGTCTGGGCTCTTGCGCGTCTGGGCTCGTGCGCTGCTCGGCCGTCGCCGTCGCCCGGCGGGCGGGCGGCTCCCCGGCCTACGGGGCGAGCGGCGGGCGGTAGCCCGTGTCCGGCCCCGGGTGCTGCTCGGGCCGGTCCTCGCGGATGACCTCGCCCTGGACGACCTTGCCGTCCGGGTAGTGGATGCGGGCCTGCTGGAAGGCGTCGCCGAAGGTGCCGGCGGGCGCCGAGGCCATCTTCCGCTCCAGCGAACGGGCCGCCCGGCGGCCGATCAGCGCGCGGACGGGAGGCAGCAGGAGGAACAGGCCCGCCACGTCGGACAGCAGGCCCGGCATGATCAGGAGCAGGCCCGCCAGCATGGTCAGGCCGTTGCCTTGGCCCGGCTGCTGCGGAGTGGGAGCCACGCCCTGCTGCGCCTGCTGGAAGGTGTCGGTCAGGTTCTTGAAGGCACGGCGCCCCGCGCGCTTGATGACCACCACACCCAGGACCATCCCGCCCGCGAGCAGCGCGGCCACGGTCAGCCCGCCGGCCGCGCCCGCGACCAGGCCGAGCAGCCAGATCTCCAGGATCAGCCAGGCGGCGAACGCCAGGGGAAGGAACGTACGGGCAGGTGAGCGCCGCGGCCGGGGGGCCGTAGAAGTGGGAACGCCGGTCGTCATACCAACCAGTGTGCCTGGGCCCGCGTAAAAGCAGCCTCAGCCGCAGGTACCGGACGTCCCTTAGGGGGCGAGGTCCGCCCGGCCGCTCAGGCCTTGCCCGTGTCCCCGGCCGGGCCGCTGCCGGTGTCCTTGGGCTTGGCCGGCGTGGATCTCCCGGGCAGCAGCTTGGCCGCCTGGGTCTTCAGTCCCCACTGGGTGACCCGCCACAGGGCCTCCACCACGATGTCCTTGCTCATCTTGCTGTCGCCGAACTCGCGCTCGACGAAGGTGATGGGCACCTCCACGACGCGGAAACCCTTCTGCACGGCCCGGCGGGCCAGGTCGACCTGGAAGCAGTAGCCCGCCGAGGCCACCTCGTCCAGCCCCAGGCCCTCCAGGGTCTCGCGGCGGAAGGCGCGGTAGCCGCCGGTCACATCGCGGATCGGGACGTCCAGCATCAGCCGGGAGTACGTCGAACCGCCGCGCGAGAGGATCTCGCGGCTCTTGGGCCAGTTGACGACGCGGCCGCCGGGCACCCAGCGCGATCCCAGCACCAGGTCCGCACCGGCCAGCGCGGTGAGCAGGCGCGGCAGCTCCTCCGGCTGGTGGGAGCCGTCGGCGTCCATCTCGACGATCACCCCGTAGCCCGCGTCCAGACCCCAGACGAAGCCCGCCAGGTAGGCGGCGCCGAGGCCCTCCTTGCCCTTGCGGTGCAGGACGTGCACGTGGTCGTCGCCGGCCGCCAGCTCGTCGGCGAGCTTGCCGGTGCCGTCCGGGCTGTTGTCGTCGGCGACCAGGATGTGGGCCTCGGGCACCGCCGCGCGGACGCGGCCGACGATCAGCCCGATGTTCTCCGCCTCGTTGTAGGTCGGAATGATCACCAAGGCCGTACCGAGCGGTCCGTAGGTCCGCTGTCCGCCGTCGCTCACTGAGTCCCCTTTTGTGCTCGTGCACGTCCTGTAGGTCTGGTCGCAGTCAATGACTTTAGAACAGTGATCGGGGCCCGCGGTCCTTCGGGCCGGTCGGACTCCCGCTGGCTGCGGGCCGCCGTGACCGTTGTCTACTGGACCGCCGGGCCCCGAACTGGGGCCACCCTCCCCCAACTCCCGCTGGGGGTGCCCCCACCGGCGAAACCTTCCCTCGCCCCCGAGGCGCGGGCGCGCTGAGCAGACGGATCCGTCCGGCACGGACGTCCTGTGGTGGACCCGGCCGAACCTATCCGGGTCCGGGCGCCCGCACCGAACCGAGGCCCGCCGGATCACCCCTGTGGGCGTACGAATACCTCCCGCCCGCCGACCACCGTCGCCAGGCACACCGGCAGCTCGGCGCCGGGGGTCAGATCGGGCAGTCCGGGGGTGCCGGAACGGGGGTCCGTGGACCAGCGGGCGACCCGGTCGTCGGGGGCCTGGACGACCAGTTCCTCGGTCTGCCAGACGGCATAGTCGGCCGGGGCGCCGGGGACCAGGACCCCCGCGTCGTCGCGGCCCAGCGCCCGCCAGCCGCCCCGGGTGTGGGCGGTGAACGCGGCCCGTACGGAGATGCGGTGCTCGGGCGTCCGGTGGAAGGCGGCCGCCCGGACCGTGCCCCACGGGTCGAGCGGGGTGACCGGCGCGTCCGAGCCGAAGGCCAGCGGAACACCGGCCTTGAGCAGGGCCGCGTACGGATTCAGAGTGCGGGCGCGCTCGGCCCCCAGCCGGTCCGCGTACATGCCGTCCTCGCCGCCCCAGGCCGCGTCGAAGGCGGGCTGCACGGACGCGGTCAGGCCCAGCTCCGCGAAGGCCGCGATCGTCTCGGGGGTCATCATCTCGGCGTGCTCGACGCGGTGCCGGGCGGCGCGGACCCGGGCCAGGCCGACCTTCCCCGCGGCCGCGCGGACCCCCTCCACCACGGCGCCGACCGCCGCGTCGCCGATCGCGTGGAACCCGGCCTGGAGGCCCGCCTCGGTACACGCGGCGACGTGCTCCGCGACCGCGCGCGCGTCCAGGTACCCGGTGCCCGTGTGCGGTGCGTCGGCGTACGGGGCGTGCAGGCAGGCGGTGTGCGAGCCGAGGGCGCCGTCGACGAACAGGTCCCCGGCGGCGCCCACCGCACCGAGCGCGCGGGCCTGGTCGAGGTCCGTGTCGGCCCAGTACCCGAAGACGCGCGGCCCGGGCCGCTCCGCCGCCAGCGCCAGCAAGGCCGTGAAGTCCTCGGCGGAGGAGATGCCCGGCCCGCCGCACTCGTGCACCGAGCCGATGCCGAGCGAGGCCGCCCGGTCCAGGGCCACCCGCTGCGCCTCGGCGCGCTGGGCGGGGGTGACGGCCGCCAGCGCGGCGGCGCGCACGGCGTGGTGGGCGTCGCGGGTCAGCGGCTCGTCGCCGTCGGCGGTCACGCCGGGGACGAGGTCCAGCAGGGCGGTGGTGACCACCGCCGAGTGCACGTCGATGCGGCTGAGGTAGAGCGGGCGGCCCGCGGCGGCCTCGTCGAGCTCGGCACGGCGCGGCGCGCGCCGCTCGGGCCAGCGCGCGGCGTCCCAGCCGTGCCCGAGCAGCACCCGGTCGGCGGGACGGCTCGCGGCGTACGCGCGTACGAGGTCCAGCGCGGCGGAGAGGGAGGGCGCGGCCGAGAGGTCCAGCCCGGTGAGCGCGAGGCCGGCGGAGGTGGTGTGCACGTGGGCGTCGGTGAAGGCGGGCGTCACGAGCGCCCCGCCGAGGTCGACGACCTCGTCGACGCCCTGTGCGAAGGCGTCGGCCGCGCCCTCGGAGCCGACCCAGGCGATGTGACCGCGCTCGACCACCATCGCCGTGGCGAAGGGGTCCGCGGGGCTGTGTACCTCGCCGCCGCGGAGGAGGACGGTCCTGGTCGGTGCTCCGGCGGCGTCGGCGGAGTGGGCGGTGCGGTCAGTCATGCCGACCAGTCTCGCGCGTCACCCGGCCCCGACCGACCGCCGGGTCCCCCTACACCCGGGGCGGGCGTGCCTCGTACGGGGTGGAGAGGACCACCGTCGTGCGTGTCGAGACGTGCGCGAGGGCGCGCAGGCGGCCCAGGAGGTCTTCCAGCTCCAGGGGGGTCGCGACGCGGACCTTGAGGATGTAGTTCTCGTCCCCCGCGACGCTGTGGCAGGCCTCGATCTCGGGAACCCCGGCCAGCCGGTCGGCGATGTCGTCCGGGGCGCTCGGGTCGAACGGCTTGACCGAGATGAAGGCCGTCAGCGGCAGCCCGACGGCCTCGGGGTCCACCACGGCCGCGTAGCCGCGGATCACACCGCGCTGTTCCAGCCGGCGTACTCGCTGATGGACCGCCGACGTGGACAGTCCGGTGGCCTTCCCCAGATCCGTGTAGCTCATCCGCCCGTCCCGCACGAGCAGATCCACGATCTGGCGGTCCAGCTCCTCCATTGCGCTCATAGCCGCTCAACCTAAGGCCCAACGCCTCCCCAGGCACAGTGCTGTCCGCCCACTGGAGGCATCTGCGCCGGGCATGTGACCAAGGCCACAAGAGTATGCGGGCGTACGGCGGGCTGTTGTGGTTACTCGTGCCGCGCGACGGGAAGTGCTTGCTGTGGCCGAGGCCGAAGAACCAGCCCGCCCGGCCCACCCAAGGGGGAGTACATCCATGCTGAACACCAAGCGCGCCGGTCGCACCGAACCGGAGCCCCTGGCACCTCTCGACCCGGGAGAGGAATCCGCGTACACCGACGACGGCGAATACCTCGACGACTACGAGGCCTTCGACATCCACCACGCGGTGTGCCCCGACTGCGGCCAGTCGATCGCCCTCGTCGCCGACGAGGAGCACCTGCCGCAGCACGCCCTCTGCCTGACCCCGTGGAACCCCTTCGGGCTCACGGTGTGCGCGGGCACCGGGCGGCCCGTGAGCGACGCCCTGCCCACCGTCGGCATGATCCAGCCGGCGGCGCCGCAGGAGCTGGAGCCCGTGGTCATGCTGAGCCTGCCGCAGGGGCTCGACTGGCGGACGCAGCCCTTCTCGCACGTCGGCGGTCCGGGCTCGCGTCCGGTGCGCATGCTGAGCCCGCTGCTCCCGCAGACGCGCGGTCAGCACGCGCAGGCTGCCTGACCCGGCCGGACGGCCTGACCCGGCGTTCCGCCGGGTCGCCCGCCGGGTCTGCCGGCGGGGCCTGCCCGCCGGCCTCTACCAATACGTCCCCTGCACCATGGCGGCCAGACTGGCGTGGTGCAGGATCAGGCTGTCCGGATCCGCGGGGATCTCGACCTCGCCGAAGTGCGCCTGCCGGTAGGCGATGCGCAGCATCACGATCCCGTGCCGCAGCGCCGCGTAGAGCGTGTGGAACTCCATGTCGCGCGGGGTGTGCCCGGTGAGTTCGGCGTAGCGGCGCTCCAGGTCGTCCCGGCGCAGGAAGTCCGGCAGGCCGGGCTGGCCGAAGCCGACGGTGAGGTCCTGGAAGAACCGGTGCAGGTAGACGGTCCAGCCGAGGTCCACCTCGCGCGGGGCGTACGCCGCCATCTCCCAGTCCAGGACGGCCACGGGCGCGAAGCCGTCGTAGATGACGTTGCCGATGCGGGCGTCGCCCCAGTTCAGGACCGCCGGGCCCTCGTCCCGCGGCCACAGCTCCTCCAGGCGGGCGAACGCCCGCTCGATGAGGGGGGACGGGGCGAGTCCGCCCACCACCCAGGAGTAGTAGGCGCGTTGGGCGTCCACGTGCCGGCGCAGCGGGCTGCCCGTGCCCGCGGGGAGCAGGAACTCGGCCTCCTTGCCGGGGAACTGGTCGTGCAGCCGGGCCAGCAGCGAGATGCTCGCCTCCTGGAGCTCCGCGCGCTCGGCGTCGGTGGCGGCGTGCAGCCAGTTGCCCTCGTAGGTATAGGGCATGACGTCGGGCGGGACCCGCCCTTCGGCTCGGGCCATCACGAAGAACGGCGCCCCGAGCGGCCCCGGGTCCGCCTCCAGCCACTGCACGCGCGGGACGGGCAGGTCCGTGTGCTCGGCGACCAGGCTCATCACGCGGTGCTGGCGCGGCATGTCGTAGGTGGGGAAGACGGTGTAGGCGGCGGGATCGGCGGCGAGTCTCAGCGCGCAGGAGCGCAGCGGGGTGTCGGGGTGGTCTATGTCGAAGAGCAGGGTCTCGCTGGACATGCCGTTGGACCCGGGAACGGAGACGTTGGTGACCTTCGCACCGGGGAGCCTGGTGTCCAGCCAGGCGGCGAGCCGCCGGCCGAGCTCCTCGGGTTCCCGGGTGGAGGTGCGCGGACGTGGTGCGGTGGCCATGGGTGAGCCCCTTTCCTGCGGGTCCGAGGGGATTGCTGGTCGGGACGGGATGGGTCGGGAGGGGAGGGGAGGGGAGGGGAGGGGAGGGGCGGGTGTGGGCGTGGAGGCGGGGCGCTGCGGGGGGCTGCGCGGCTGCGCGGCGGCCGGCCGGCCTCCCGGCCTGCCTGCCA
>NZ_JBHXNP010000080.1:0-44214 GCF_042719495.1 Streptomyces sp. NPDC058525 | reverse complement strand
GAGCGGGTCCCACAGCGCTGCGCGCTGTGCCAGCGAAGCGCCTCGCTGCGCTCGGCGGGGCTCGGCTTCGCCGAGCCAGAGCCGGCCCTTCGGGCCGGGAGTCCTTCGCTTCGCTCCGGACAAGGTTCGGGGTTCCGCTTCGCTCCACCCCGAACGGCCTGCTTCGCAGGCATGGATGACTCCGTTTCACGGAGTCCGGGCCTTCGGCCCGTTGGGCGGGTCCGCTTCGCTCCCCCGCCTGGGTCCTTCCGGCTCCGCCTCCAGGACCAGCCCGCTCCGCGGGCGGCTGGCAGCAGAACGGTGGTGTGCTGCGGTCTGCTCCTGGCCTGCGGTGTTCCCGGGGCTGGCCGGGAGAGGGCTGGGTGCCCTGCGGCTGTAGCGCATGGCGATTGCTGTCACTTGATGTCGGCTCCTGTCAGCCGCGGGCCGAGCAGCCTGGCGCATGCGAGAGATGGAACCGGGTGTGCTTCAGTATTGCTTCCGGATTGTCTCTGGAATGGATGGGTTGCATCGCTACGGCTTCGGCTCGTCGTGGCCGGTGTCAATCAGTGCGACTCCGTACGGAGGTGTCAGCTGCCCAGCTTGCTGAACGCCCAGCGCAGCACTTCCTGGTCAGGGTGGTCGCGGCCTGTCCGTTCGAGTGCGGTCAGGGTGTGGGCGGTGAGTCGGGCCCAGTTGCGGAAGTTGCCATGCGCCGCGTGGTGGTCGGCGAAGGCGATGTCCGCCGGATCGGTCCTGGCCCAGATGGGGTGGTAGAGCGGGATGGCCTGCTGAACTTCCCGCAGAGTGAGCTTGGTGATGTGCTGCCAGATAAAGATGCGGGAGGAGAGCATCGGCTCTTTCCGCAGCACCGTGTGTGCCCCCTCGCCGCCGGCGAAGATGATCGCGATCTGTGAGTACGGGTGGTCCCAGACGAACCGAAAATATTCGAACGTCTCTCGATTTAGCCATTGGGCTTCGTCCACGACCAGCGTACGCGGCTGGGCCGCCAGCGAGTCCAGGATCAGCCGATCGAACTCGGACGGGTGACGCGGAGGTTCGCCCGGCAAACCGAGCGCAGTGAAGAGCTCATACCGCACCGCACGGGCGGTGGGGCGGGCCCTGAAGCTGATCCGGCAGACCTCCTCGCCACGGGTCCTCTCAAGCTCACGCAGGCAGACGTTCGCGGCGAGTGTCTTGCCCACCCCGGCCGGACCGTGGAGGCACATCATCGCTCTGGCGTCGATCGTGTCGGTGATGTTCTCCCTCGCGGCCAGGAGTGCCCGGGTCGTGACGACCGTGGCGTCCGCGAGCTGGGTGTAGTGGTCGGTCTCTCGCGGCGGCAGCTGGCTCGTCATCGCTTCTCCTCTCGGACGGCAGGGCGCAGGGAGGCTGGGGTGTTCCAGTCGTCGGGCGGTGGGGCGGGAGGGATGAGGTCGGGCAGGGCCAAGGCGGCCATGTCTCTGTCGGCGGCCGCGTCGAGTTCCCGGGCGGCTTCGGCCGCTGTGACGGCGCCCAGGCGCTGCGCGGGAGTGGGCGTGGTGGCCGGGGCGAAGCGCTGGCGGCGCAGGGCCTCGGCCTTCTTCGCCTCCTCGCGTAGACGGCGGGCCCGCACAGTGCGAGCGCGGCGCAGTTCGTCGAGCTGTTCGGGGGTGGCGGCGTCGGCGAGGTGAGCGGTGCCCAGGTGACGGCCGGACGGGTCGCAGACCTCGATCTCGTGATCGTGGTGGGGCATGTGCCGGATCCGGACGTGGCGGCCTGCCTGGCCAGCCATCCACGCACCGATGTAGTCACGGCCCCGCCAGCGCACCCCGTGGCTGCTCAGCTTCCGCACCCGGCCGTCGTCTTCCAGCATCAGCCCCCACAACGCGGCCTCGGGGATGTCCGAAAGGAGCGTGGGGTCGGCCTGCCAGGCCTCGAGAGGGGTCCGGCCGGCCAGGCCGGAGGGGCGGTGTTCGGTGTTCCACCACCGTGCCCAGTCGAGGACCTCGGCCGTGAACTCGGCGAAGGTCAGCGGCACCGGCTCGTCAGGATCGGGTTTCTTCTTGGCACGCCGGGGCTTGGGGGTGAGGGTGTAGCCGGGCAGGACCGCGAAGAGCATGCGGTCGGCACACCGGTTGAGGTTCTCCACCGTGCCCTTCAGATGAGGGCTGTAGGCAGGCAGGTCCTCGAACTTGGTATCCAGGTCGGTGAACGCACCCAGGACCGTCTTCGACAGGAAATCCCGGCCGCGATCGACCCGCACATGCTCAGGGATGCCGCCCGCGGGCCCATACGGGCCTGTGCGCAGCACCGCGGCGCGCAGGGCCGCCAGGATCGAGGCCCGGGACGGATAGCCAGGGGTGACCGCGGTCCCGGTGATGGTCTTCGTCGCGACGTCGATGAACCAGGTCACCCACGGGCGTACCAGCTCCCCGTCCGCGTGGACCATAAGCGGCGCCTGGACGTGGTCGGCCTCCCAGGTGTGGTTCCGCCAGAGCCTCGGACGACGCCCGAACACATCGTGGGCCCGGGCTGCCTCCGGCCCGCGGGCCAGACCCGCGCGCTCGCCCGCGGTCAGGTCACGGCGCACCGCGCGCAGGAACGTCGACAACGACGGCACCGGATCCAGCAAGGGCACCACCTCGTTCGACGCACCGCCTGGAAGCGGCATGGCCGGTTCCCCCGCTGCGATCCGGGCCCGGACGACCAACTGCCGGTGAACCGCCGAGGCGTTCCCCCGCCAGTACGCCAGCAGCACCCGCACCTCAGCCGTCACCTCGAACCGGGACACCGGCCGGGCACCCGGAACAGCCCCTGCGTCTGGATCGGCTTCGGCCTGCGCGAGCCACCGCCACACCGTCCGCTCCGACACCCCCAGACACTCCCCCGCAAGACGCACATGCCCCCGCGACAGCCGCCCCTGGGCCCGCAGCAGCAACAACCGCTGCACAGCAGGGCCGCGCAACGCCGCGAGCGCCAGCCCCTGGAGCTCAGGCACCGGCTCTGCCACGTCCAGCGGTGCCGACGTTCCCGCCTCGGATGAACTGATCATGGAACCGCTCCCTGCCGCCCGTCTTGGCCTCCCTTTCCGATCCCGCGCCGCCAGCCGCTACGGGTAGGGGCCCAGCCGGGCACAGGCCTGCTCCATCAGCGCACGGTCCACCTGTACGTCCCCGCCACGCTTGGACAGGGCGTAGACGTGGGAGGTGACCTTCGCCCAGGTACGGAAGTTGCCCCGCGCCACCGTCGTATCCGCCCATCCCACGTCCGCGGGATCGACGCCCTCCCACACGTCATGGAACATCGCCAGCGTCTCTACGAGCCGCTCCTGGTCCAGCCCGGGGACCTGGTGCCAGGTCAACACCCGCGACCGCAACGCCGGCGCCCGCGCGATCACCCGCTCCGCCCCCGCCCCGCACAACAGCAGCGCGGCAGCGGTCCCCGGCTCGTCCCACAGCAGACGCAGGTAGTCCAGCAGCGGCGGCCACAGACGCTGCGCATCATCGAGGAACAGCACCCCCGGCCGGCGCAGCGCCTCCCCCAGGGCCCGGTCCGCCGGCTGCGCCCGGTGCGACAAAGACCCCGCTGCCAGCCCCAGCGCCTCCAGCAACGACGCCCGCATCTGCGGCAAGCCCGGCTTCACACCGACCACCGCCCGCCAGACCGGAACCCGATCGGGCAGCAGATGCAACGCCTGCTGCACCGCCACCGTCTTCCCCACCCCCGGATCCCCGAACACACACCCAATCCCCCGCGCCGCCACCGTGTGCCCCACCACCTCGACGACCTCCGCGACCGCCCCCGTCGACACCACACGCGCGCCCGGCACAAACAAGCGCACCCCACCCCGCGACGGACCAGTGCTCTCCTCGTCCGACTCGGCAACGCCTGAGACTTCCCCAGCCGAGTCCAGCACCGGCAGGCCCTCACCCGCCCGCTCCAGCTTCAGGTCGGCCAGAACCCGTTCATACCGGCTAGCCTCAACCCGGTTCCGGGAAGGCCTCGCCACCTCCAACACCCGCCCCGCCCGCAGATCCCGGAGCACCACACGCTGGAGTGTCGAAAGAGACGGGACACGCCCAACACCCCACTCCTCCAGCCCACCATCAGCGTGTGCCCGCTCCAACCGCCGACGCAGGCCGGAGACGTTCCCACCCTCTTCCGCGAGCACCGCCCACAGCGCCTCGCTCACCGCGAACCCGTCCCGGCGCGGCCTCGCCTCGATCCGCCCCGCCCGCCCCTCAGCGAGCCAACGCCACACCGTCCGCTCCGACACCCCGGCAAGCTCCGCAGCGACCCTCACATGCAGCCGGGACACGACCCCCGACTCCTCCACCGCGAGCAGACGCCGAACCACCACACCCCGACCCGCGCCTGACCCCGCAGCCGGAGCCCCTGCCTCATCACGTACACCGCGACCCGACCGACCAGCCATACCCGCCAGCACAGCCCAAACAGACCACCCCGAACACAGGAACTTTCAACCCTGTGACAGCCACACCATCCACGTGCTATCGACAAATGGCAGCCCCTTGGTCGCCCCGTGACAGCCATCACGCAGCCAGGAACCGTGCTGTACCAGGCCCGAAATCCATCACACACTGATGACGCCCAAGCCCCGCCACCACACCCCCAACTCACAGCAAGAAGGCCGCCACAGTCTACTTCGGCGCAGTCGCCACCGCTCGCGGCTGACCCACGCCCAACACCGCGCAGACCCCGCCAGCCCGGCCCACATGCAAGAGGCCCCGGCCGCGCCCCGCAAGGGGAGCAGTCGGGACCTGGTGGTGTGCGGTCCGATCGGATTGCCGGCGTCAGCGAGAACTCGGATGAGCGGCATCGGGGGAGTGCACGCGGAGCGCCCGGGCCGCTCGGGCGAGGGAATGCCTGCACGGTTCGGCGTTCTCTGTCAGTCGGCAGCAGTATCGTGCAGTCTGTTTCCGTGCGGAGGCCGCCGTGGATGGCGGAGACGCCCGTTGGGGGGGGCTGCGGGAGTCGAGATACTGCTGGCAACAGCAGGAGCCTGGAGCGGTGGGCGGCGCAGGCTGAGGTGGGGGTGTTCATGGCAGGGTCGGGGCAGCGGAATCGATCCCGTGGTGAGTTGATTCGACAGCGGGCGCGGTCGCAGTTCGTGGGGCGGCGGGCTCAGTTATCCCTGTTCGCCGAGAACCTGACGAAAGATCCGGAGGCCGCGGAGTTCCTGTTCCATGTGCGCGGAGTGGGCGGGGTCGGCAAGAGCACCCTGGTGCGGCAGTGGCAGCATGCCGCGCGGGCGGCCGGGGCGGTCACCGCGGTGGTGGACGAGAACGACGTGCACGGTGTGCAGCAGGCGCTGGTGGAGCTGGCGCGGCAGTTGGCGGAGGAGTCCGGGCCGTTCAAGGAGTTCGACAAGGCCGCGGAGCAGTACCGCCGGGAGCAGGAGGCGGCCGCCGAGCCGATGCCGGTCGAGGGTGCGGACCCGGCGGAGGGCGGGGCCTCGGTGTCCAGCCGGCTGGTGTCGCAGGCCGCGCTGGGGGCCGTGTCGCTGATCCCTGGGGCCGGGGTGATGACCGCCATGGCGAACCCGGACACGGCTGCTCAGGGGCTGGACCGGCTGCGGGCGGGTGTGCGGGGTCGGAGCCGTCGGGCGCGCGGGGGTGATGCGGCCGGGGTGAGCCGGGCGTTCGTGTCCGAGGTGGGCCGGCTGTGCGACCGGTATCCGTGGGTGGTGCTCTTCCTCGACACGTGGGAGCAGACCGGGCGCTACCTGGACGACTGGCTGCGGGAGCTGCTGAGCGATGCCTTCGGGTCGTTGCCGGCCAATGTGATCGTGGTGATGGCGGGGCGGGACGAGCTGCGGGAGCGGGATTGGGCCGAGCTACGGGCCCAGGTGGCCGACGTACCGCTGGAGGAGTTCGACGAGGTCGAGACGAGGGCGCTGCTCGCGGCGCGCGGCGTGACCGAGCCGGAGGTGGCGGAGGCGGTGTGGCAGCTGTCGATGGGGCTGCCCCTCCTGGTGGAGCTCTTCGCGCTCACGAAGCCCGCGGCTGCCGGGGACGTGGACGCGGGCGGGGACGTGGTGGATGCGGCGGTCGACCGGTTCGTGCAGTGGATCACCAGTGCGCAGCAGCGTGAGGCGGTCCTGGCGTGTGCGCTGGTGCCGCAGCTGAACGAGGACGTGTTCGTCGCCGCCGTGCCCGTTGAGGCGCAAGGGTTGTGGGCGTGGCTGTGTGACCAGCCGTTCGTCACGGGCCGTGGCGACTTCAAGCAGTACCACGCCGTGGTGCGCGCCAGCATGGTCCGCCAGCAGCGCACCCGCTCGCCGCAGCGTTGGGTCGCGGCGCATCTGCAGTTGGCGGAGGCGCATGCTGGTTGGCGGGCCGTTGCCGAAGAAGGCCTTCCCGTTGGGAAGCGGTGGGGTGACGCGCGGTGGCGTCGGCATCACGTCGACGAGACGTACCACCGGCTCTGCGCACAGCCCGCGGCGCATCTGGCGTCAGCGCTGGGCGAGGCCGTGCAGGCTGCCGGGCGTGACACGGCCGCGCTGCGGCAATGGGCCGACGCACTCGACCAGGCGGCTCGGGACACGGCGGATCCCGAGCTCGTGCTGTGGGCGCGGCGGCTTCAGAAGGCCCTTTCGGGTGACGAGCCCGCCATGGCCGCTCTGACTGCGCTGCTCACCGAAGGTCGGCTGAGTACCGCTGCACGGGCGTGGGCTCATACGTACCGCGGCCGGCACCTCTACCTCGAGGACCACGACGAGGAAGCGCTCGCGGAACTCGACCGCGCCATCGGCCTCGACCCCGGCAACGTTCGTGCCTGGGCCTGGAGGGGCGACCTCCACCGGTGGCAGGGCCGCTCCGAGCAGGCCATTGCCGACCTTTCCACCGCGCTCGGCCTCGACCCGGCGTACGCCTGGGCGCTCCTCACCCGGGGGGAGGCACATCGGGAGGCCGAGAACTACGACGAGGCCATCACCGACCTCACTGCCGCGCTGGAACTGGACCCCACCATGTCCTGGGCCCACAGCCAACGCGGTGAAGCCCATCGGCAGGCCGAGCGGTACGACGAGGCCATCGCCGACTTCACGGCCGCGCTCGCCCTGGATCCTGCCGACGCCTGGACAATGGGCTCCCGCGGACAGGCTCATTGGCAGGCCGACCGCTTCGAGGAGGCCGTCACCGACCTCACTGCCGCTCTCGAACTCGACCCCGCCGAGACATGGCCGCTCGTCGTGCGCGGCATGGCACACCGGGACGCCGGGCATGACGACGCGGCCATCGCCGACCTCACGGCCGTACTCGACCAGGACCCCACCAACACGGTGGCCATGACCCAACGTGGAATCGCACACCGGGAGGCAGACCGCTGCGACGAGGCCATCGCCGACTTCACCGCGGTGCTCGAGCTGGACCCCGCGAGCGGCTCGGTCCTCATCCAGCGCGGTATCGCCCATCTCAGGGCCGATCGCAGTGAGGAGGCCATTGCCGACTTCACGGCCGCGATGGTCCTGGACCCCGGCAGTTCCTTGACGCTGGTCTCGCGCGGCATCGCACACCGCAGGTTCGGACGCTACGACGAGGCCGTCGCCGATTTCACCGCCGCGCTCGTTCTGGACCCCGCCAATGCCGGGATCTTCATCTCACGAGGGACCGCGCATCAGCAGGCCGGCCATCACGCGAAGGCCATCGCGGACTTCACCGCCGCACTCGAGACGGACCCGGCATCGGTCAGGGCCCTCATCTCGCGCGGAGAGGCGTACCGGGACGTCGGCCAGGACGAGGAGGCCATCGCGGACTTCACGGCCGCGTTGGTCCTGGACCCCACAGACGTCATGGGGTTGGTGCAACGCGGAATCTCGTACGGGGACTACGGTCAGCTCGACGAGGCCGTCGCCGACTTCACCGCCGCACTCGCGCTGGCGCCGGCCGACCCCTTGGCCCTCGTATCGCGCGGAATCGCGCACAGGCACTCGGGCCACTACGAGCAGGCGATTGCCGACCTCACCGCCGCGCTCGACGTGGTTCCCACCTTGGCCACGGCCCACAGCCAACGGGGTGAGGCCCATCGGCAGGCCGAGCGGTACGAGGAGGCTGTAGCCGACTTCAACGCCGCGCTCGCTCTGGACCCCGCCAATGCCTGGGCCCTGGGCTCGCGCGGACAGGCCCACCGTCAGGCTGGACGATACGAGGAGGCCGTCACCGATCTGACCGCGGCACTGGAACTCGACCCCGGCGAGACATGGCCACTGGTCGAACGCGGAATCGCGCACCGGGAAGCAGCTTGCTGGGACGAGGCCATCGCCGACTTCACGGGTGCTGTTGGCCAGGACCCCACGCTGGCCCGGGGATTCACCCAACGGGCCATCGTCCATGCGACACTCGGCCACCTCGACGAGGCCCTCACGGACGTCACCGTGGCGCTCGACCTGAATCCGGCCGGCTCCCTGGCACTGGTAACGCGGGGGTTCGTGCACCGGGAGAGCGGCCGTTACGACGAGGCCGTCGTCGATCTGACCGCGGCGCTCGACCAGGTCCCGACGCTCGTGCCGCCACGTATGCAACGGGCCCTCGCCCACGTGGCGCTCGGCCGGTTCGACGAGGCTCTCGCAGATGTCACCGCGGTACTCGGCCAGGAGCCCGCCAACGTCTCCGTACTCACACAGCGCGGCATGATCCACCGGCAGGCGGGCCAACACGGCTCGGCCGTCGCCGACTTCACCGCAGCGCTGGAGCTGGATCCCGACTACGCGTTGGCACTGCAGGAACGCGCCATCACCGCTCGTCAGATGGGGGACTTCGGCCAGGCGGGTGACGATCTCGAGCGAGTCCTGGCCGCGGATCCCGACGACGTCGAATGCCTCTTCGAGAAGGCGATGCTCGACTCCGTGCGGTCGGGAGGCGGCGAGGCGCGGGAGCGGTGGGCGGAGCTGCTCGACCGTCCCGGGCGTGCGGCGGCCGATGACACCGATCCGGTCTTCGCCTTGATCCGCGTCCTCTTGTTCGGGCAGGACGGCGACGTCTCGGAGGCAACCGGGGTGTTCCTCTCGCGCGTCTCGGACCAGGGCGTTCGCGCAGACCTCCGGCACTATCTCGGCGAGCTGTCGGCTTTGGGGGGCGAGGTGGCAGACCGGGTGGGGGTGGCTGAGCGGGTCCTATCGGAGCGCGCGGCGGGATGAGGGTGCCCCCGCCCCGCCTTTGGGGCGGGGCGCCTTGGTACGCCTCGATCGGCGATCTGCTTCACCTCGCCGCCCTCTCCCGGTGGGTGGCGAGGTGAAGTTCGCGGGGGGTCCGGGCGACGGGTCTACGGGGTGGTGCAGATGACCCAGGCTGACGCCCTGTTGCTGACGTCGGCGGTGTTCTTCACACCGACCGACCAGCCCCCGCTGGTGGGGATGGAGTCGGTGATGAAGGTGAGCGTGCTGGTGGTCTGGCCGCCGCCCCCGGTGGGCACCGTGCCCGCCGGACAGTCCACGTGCGCGAAGCCGAAGCCTCCGGCGGGGATGGTCACCTGATCGCTGTGGTGCTGCGTGTGCGCGCTCAGCGGAGCGACGACTCCGGGGTCGGCCGGATAGGCGGGCTTGGCCGGATCGTCCCTGCCGTCCAGAGCGATGGCGGAGGTCACGCCGCCGGCGACGAGCACGAGGGCGGCCACGGCAGCAACGGTGAGGGGGCGGATTGGTTTCATGTCTCGGCCTTCCTTGCCTATCAGGGATCCAGACACCCTTGGGCTGCCCCGGTCCCGCAGGGTGACCCGCCCGGCCACTCGTTCGGCCCAGGAAGAAACGTCTGTGCGCATCCCGAAAGAGTGACCTGCCGGCTGCCGCACGGGGCTCAGCGCTTGAATGCGGTGAGGGTGCTCTTGTCGGCGGTGCCGCCGACGCATACGAACACGGCCTCTTCGGATACGACCGGTGCCGAGTGCCAGGCGCGACCGTCGAGGGTGGCCGTCCATTACTTTCGGCCGGAGGCGGGGTCGACGGCGTGCAGGACGGCGGGGCCTTCACCGCCGCTGCTGAAGTAGACGGCTTCGTCGGTGGGGACCATCGTGGAGCGTACCGCGCGGTCGGTGCCGAGCTTCCACCGTTGCCGGCCGGACCTGCCGTCGATCGCGTGGAGCGTGCTGCCGTACTGGCTGCCGTCCGATGTGGCGGTGTAGACGGTTCCGCCGTGTTCGGACATCGACGTGCTCAGGCCGTCGCTGTTCGCGGGGAACGTCGTCCGCGGTCTGCCGGTGGCCGTGTCCAAGAAGTGCAGGCCATCTCGCGAGAGGGCGTACACGGCCCCTCCTGCGACGGCCAATGGTGGAACGGGTGAGTTGGAGTAGGTGTCGAACACCCATCGTTGTCGGCCCGTCGCGGTGTCGACGGCGTGGACAGGGCCGTCGACGGCTCGGAAGTACACGGTGCCGTCGGACACCACAGGCGGTCTGGCGACCGACTTGTCGACGAGGAACCTCCACCGTTCCTGTCCTGTCGCGGCGTCGAGCGCGGCCAGGTACCTGTCCCCGCCGCGGCCGTCGCGCATGCTGAAGGTGCCCATGTACACGGTTCCGTGGTCGACCGTGAGCCCGTGGAAGGAGAAGCCCGGGGCGGGCACCGACCAGCGGATCCGGCCCGTCTCGACATCGACGGCGTACAGGCGCCCGTCGTAGCCGAGATGGGAGTCGCTCGACCGGACGTACACGCTGCCGTCCGCGGCCACGGGGGTGGAGAGCGCGCCCCCCTCCAGGTTGGTGTCCCACACCGACTGGCCGGTGGCGGCGGTGACGGCGTACAGACGCGCGTTGACCTCGGAGTCAGACCTGTTGGCGGCGGCGTACACGCGTCCGTCGGCGAAGGCCAGCGCCGCGAGCCGTGCTTCGAAGGAGAAGGTCCAGAGCTGTCGGCCCTCAGTGGCCCGGGAACCTCCGCCGGCGGTGCTGCCCGATGCCGACGCCCCGTCCGGGGCGCTGCTTCGGGGGGGGAGTCCCCGAACGAGAAGACACGTACTCCGCCGTATGTCAGCAGCGCCAGGAGGGCCAGGATCAGGGCCCCGGCCAGAGCGAGGACCAGTCGGCCGGAGCGGGTGTTGTTCGCGGTGATGGGCCCGAGCGAGATCTGGCTGCGGGAGATCTCGGTTCCTGTGATCACGATGCTGCCGGTGTTCTGGGACCGGGCGTCGCTCAGGTGTAGTCGCAGCTGTCGGTGCAGGTCGGGATCGGCTTCGATCTCCGCTTGCAGAGCTTCCCCCGCGACGTGTTGCGCCGCCGGATCGTCCGGGGCGGCGGCCAGGCCGGCTAACGCCTCGCGGCCACGTTCTGTGGAGGTCATGCGACTGCGCACGAGATCGGTCACCAACTGCCCGGCCTCCGTACCCACGGTTCCCGCCGCACCGCTCATCGCCGCGCCGACCGTTCCGATCGCCAGGCGCGCGAGCTCCGCTGCCTCCATCGGTCCCCCCGTCCCGATTCCGTCATGCGCACGCCATGCTGGCACGGCGGATCAGCCCGTGCGGGACATACGGCTTCCTCCGCGCGTCAGTGGAGGTCGTTCCGGACGTCGTCTTCGTGCAGGCGCTGTTCGAGATCGGTCACCCAGCGCTGGGCCCACGCGCGGAGCTCGGCAGTTTCGTCTTCGGTGAGGCCGTACGCGGCGAACTCCTCGTCGTCGGCCCAGTCCGCGCCGGCGAGGCGGTCGCGGAGGTCGTGGAGGCGGAATTCGTCGCGGCCGTGTCGCCTGCCGAGGTGTTCCAGCTCGTTGGTGGTGCGGTGGCGGGAGGCCGCGTGGACGTCGATGAGGTCGCGTACGGCGCCGCGGTCGGCCAGGGCGCGGACCTTGGTGCCGATGACGGAGTCGAAGGCGAGGACCGGGCCGTACTCGGTCTGGGCCGGCGGTGTCCAGAAGTGTTCCTTGAGTACGTCCACCTCGCACTCCTCGCCCGTGTCGGGGTCGGCGGTCATCAGGCGGGCCGACAGGGCGTCCACGTCGATCACGCGCACGTGCCAGCCGCGTGCGGCCAGGCCCCGCTCCAGGTCCGCGACGATCTCCGCCATGGGAGCCGGGTTCTCGGTGGCTACGTCGAGGTCCTGGCTGAGCCGCTCGACGAGGCCGTGGGCCTGGACGGCGTACCCTCCGGTGATCACGAGGGGGTACGGGGCGCCGATGTCGATGACGGCGGCCAGGAGCCGCCGGTGCAAGTCGCTCAGGTTCACGCTGCGGCGGATCCTGTGGTCGCCAGCTCGGGGAAGGCTTCTTCCCAGACCTGCCGCAGATGCCTGCTGATCAAGGTGCGCAGGACGGGCCACTGCGCCAGGAGGAGGTCGTGGTTCAGCAGGGTGACGAGGTCCTCGTGCTGTCCTTCGGCCAGGACGGTGCGGTACAGGCCCATGCGCAGGCGCGGCCGGTCCAGGTCGTAGGCGCGCAGTCCGGACCAGGCCACGTGCAGCGGCAGCTCGACGACGCCGTGCCGCGGACCTGCGAGTTTCTCCAGCGAGGCGGGCAGCCGGCCCGCGTACCGGGCGTGCAGCACCTCGGCGGCCGAGGGCGCCGCGCTGCTGGAGGAGAGCGTGACCATGGACCCGATTATCCCGCGTCCCGCCCGTCCCCGGTACCGCAGACGCGACAGCCGCCGCCGGATTCCTCCTCCGTCGCGTTCCTGGTCCGGGGCAGTTCGCGTCGCCGATGTGCCCGGCCTCGCCGGCGATGTGCTGGCGTGCGGGGGGACACTCACAAGGCGGCGGTGTCGGCTTCCATGGTCATGCGGGCCACGTGGAGGGCCAGGTAGGAGACCTCGTCCTCGCTCAGCTGCTGGCCCAGGCGCAGTTCGACGATCATCGCCAGCTGCTGCGCGGTGTGGGTCGCCTCCGGGTAGTGCTGGCGGATGCCCTTGCCGATCGTGGACTCGTGACCCTGTAGCTGGCGGTGCTGCTGGACGCGTACGAAGAGGTAGCGGACGTGGGTGATGAACCGCGCCGCGCTCATCGACTCCTGGGGTACCTCGAGTCCGTACCGTTCCCGTACGACGGCGAGCATCTGCTGGATGATCCCGGTCATCGTGTACGTGAAAGACAAGTCGCCCGATGTGAAGCCCGCGTTGACCAGGTGCAACGTGAGCGCGGTCGTCTCGGCGGGGTCCAGCTGCGGGTCCACGCGCTCGTTGATGGCCGCCAGCAGGCGCTGCGCCTGGGCGTACTCGGCGGCGTACAGGGTCTGGACCTCGGCCCGCAGCGGGTACTCGATGACGATGCCCCGCGCGGTCCGGTCCAGGGCGCCTGCGACATGGTCGGCGACGGCGATCGCGAGCGTGGGGCGGGTGGACTCGCGCCCCTCGATGCCGACCTCGCTGAGGGAGATCACGACGGCCCGCAGCACCTCTTCGCCGATGAGGGCCAGTACCTCGGCCAGATGGTCGGGGTCGCGGCCGTCGGCCGGGACGAACACGCGGACGATGAGCGCGGGGTCGACGCGCTGGCCCTGGCGGCAGTTGAAGCCGATGCCGCGTCCGGTGAGGATGACCTCCTGGCCCTGCTCGTCGCGTGCGAGGACCACGTTGTTGTTGAGGACGCGCAGCGCCTCCACTGCCTGCCCGCCTTCCTGTACCGGGTTGATGTCTTCCATGGTCTCGCACCGCTCCCCCGCGCCCGTCCCGTCCGCTGGTCCGGCGCGCCGGAGCAGCGACGGGGGGGCGGACGGGGGGCGTCACCGCCGTACGGTCACCACGGGGGTGCCGGCGGCGACGTTCTGGCGGGTGTGCGGCTCGACTGAGGTGAGCTCCGCGGTGTTGGTGACCGTCATGAGGGTGACGGTCGGGTGCTTGGCGGCGCGTACCGCGTCGAGGTCGACTTCGACGAGGAGGTCGCCGGCGCGGACCTGCTGACCGGACTCGACGCGGACGTCGAAGCCCTCGCCGTTCATCTGCACCGTGTCGATGCCGATGTGGATGAGCACCTCGACGCCGTCTTCGGTACGGATTCCGAAGGCGTGGCCGGTTTCGACGGCCGTGACCAGCTCACCGTCGACCGGGGCGACGACGTGGCCGTCGGCCGGCTCGATGCCCACACCCTCGCCGAGCGCGCGGGAGGCGAAGACCGGGTCACCTACCTCGTCGAGGCCGAGCACGTGGCCGGCGACCGGCGCGAGGAGTTCGAGGCCCTCCTGCGCGGTGGCGGCCCCGGCCGGTGCGGCGGACACCGTGCCCGCGTTCGCGGCAGCGGCGGTGGCGGCGCCGACGGTGACGAGCTCGCGGTCATCGGCCGCTTCGGCCTCGCCGCGGGGGGCGGCCTCGGCGGCGTCGCGCTCGGCGTTGGCCTGGACCCGGTCCTCCGGTGTGCGGAAGTCGGAGAAGTAGACCAGGGCCATCGAGACGAAGAAGGACGCCGTGATCGCGATGGCGTAGGTGGCCATCGGGGAGAAGACCGGGACGGTCAGCAGGGAGGTGAAGGCGAAGGCCTCGGTGTTCACTCCGCCCAGGACGCCCAGGATCACACCGCCGACGAGGCAGCCCACGAGCATGCGCGGGTAGATCCGCTTAAAGCGCAGGTGGATGCCGTACAGCGAGGGCTCGGAGATGCCTCCGAACAGGCCCGCGGCCAAGGCGCCGGTGGCGGTCTGGCGCATCTCCTTCTCACGGTGGCGCAGCGAGAGCAGCAGCACACCGGCGGTGGCGCCGAAGCAGGCGAAGTTCCAGGCGCCCATCGGGCCCTGGATGAAGTCGTAGCCGATGGTGTTGATGTTCTGCAGCATGAGGGCGTTCAGCGGCCAGTGCAGGCCCAGCGGCACCAGGAACGGGTACAGCAGCGGGATGATGATCGCGAAGACGATCGGGGCGTTGCCGTTGAGCCACGACAGACCCGAGCCGAGGCCGTTGCCGGCCCAGATCCCCAGGGGGCCGATGAGGAAGGCGGTCACCGGGATCATGATCAGCATGCTGAAGAACGGTACGAAGACCAGGTGCACGGCCTCCGGGAAGAGGCGCTGCAGGCCCTTGTAGACGAGGGCGAGCACGGCGACCATCAGCAGTGGCACGAACACCTGGCCGCCGTAGTCGTTCAGCTGCATCGGCAGCCCGAAGACGTGTGCGACGCACTCCTGCGTGCCCAGCGTCGCGTTGGTGGTGCAGCTGACGCCGGGGATCCCCGCCTTGTCGTTGAGCATGCCGGTGAAGTTCGGGGTCATGACCGCGGCCATCACCGCGGCGCCCACCCAGGGGTCGACCTTCAGCTTCTTGGCCGCGTTGTAGGCGACCATGATCGGCAGGAAGTACAGGACCGAGCGCCACATCGCGTCGACGAAGACCCAGCTGGCGGACTTGTCCGCGGCGCGGAAGTCCACCATGCCCAGGGCGTCGAGGACGGAGGCGATCGCGATGATGAGCGAGGAGCCCAGCAGTACGCCCATGAGCGGGCGGAACGAGTCGGAGAGGTACTCGAAGAAGTTGTCGACCCAGGCGTAGCGGCCGCGGCCCTTGGCCCGGACCGCCGCTTTGACGTCCGCGTCTGACTGCGGGCGGGGTGTGCCGCCACCGCTCATCGACGGCAGGTTCACGATCTTCGAGTAGACGTTGGAGACGGCGCCGCCGATCACGATCTGGAAGCGGTCACCGGACTGCGCGACGGTGCCCATGACCCCGTCGAGGGCGTCGAGAGCGGCCTTGTCGACCTTCGACCCGTCGTGGAGCTGGAAGCGCAGCCGCGTCGCGCAGTGCGTGAGGCTCTCGACGTTCCCGGCTCCGCCGACGCCGCGGAGGATCTTCTCCGCCAGCGCACCGGGCCCTGCTGTGGGTGTGTTCATGATGCGTCCTTGCATCTCTGGGCTCTTGCCGTCCTACGTCGGTTCACGACCTCTCCCGCCTGGGTTCGGGCAACAAAAAAGGCCCGGGTCGCGCCGGCGGCGCTTCCCAGGCCTTGCCTCGCCTCCGAAGACGTGCTGTCTTCGTGGGAGTAACAACCCTGTGATCGGGATCGATCGGGCGTCACTTTAACCCGCCCTGACCGGGACCGCAAGACGCGCGACTTTCGCTCGCGGCGGCTCACTGGAAGAGGCGGCCGAACTCCTTCGCCCACTCGTCGAGCTGTTCGCGCACCGCGCCCACGTTGACGGAAGCGGCCTTGAGCAGTGTGCTGGCGCAGGGGCCCGTCGCGCTCTGGCCTGGGTACGGACCCGCCGCGTCGATGGCGTTGGGGGAATGTGCGATGGCGGACGACAGCGTGGTGACGAAGACGGTGGCGACCTCGCGCGCGGCTCCCTTCATGTGTTGGCAGGCCTTCTCCGCGGCCGGGCCGAGCAGCTCGCCCGACGGGACCCACCTGGTCGCCGCGTACCACACCGCGAACTCGTAGAGCTTGTCCGCGAGCCTGTCGGTCACGTCGGCCTTGTTGGCGATCCCCGTCGGGGAGACCGTGGCGCCGAGCGCCTGGGCGAAGCGGGCGGCGCGGGTGGCCCACTCGGCCCTGCCCGCCAGCGGAAGGTAGGCGGCGAGCGCGTCGGCGATCCCCTTGCCCGGCGCGTACTGCGGCGGCCCGCCGGGGGTCGCGCCGCAGGCGACCAGGTATCCGGCGGCGTCGCCCTCGAGGTTGTCCATCACCCCGTAGTCCGAGGTCCTGTTGTGGAAGATGACCTCCACGCCGGTCGGGCGCAGGATCCGGCGCTTGGCGAGGTTCGCGGCGCCTCCGCCGAGGTCGCCCAGCCAGGTCACGATCTCCAGGCCGGTTCCGCCCTGCCCGGGGAAGTTCTGCGTCCGCAGCACCTGCTTCGAGCGGACCTCCAGTCCGATCATCATGTGCCCGACGTCGATTCCGCGCCCGTGGTCGCGGATGCTCTGACTGGCCTGGAGGTCGGCCATCAGGGTGGTCCCGGCGAAGGCCGGCCGGGGATCCACGGGGACGGCTCCTCCCGTGTAGGTCAGGAATCCGAGGTTGCGGATCTGTGCGCCGCCCGCGCTGCGGGCGGATTCGATTCTGTAGTCCAGGCTCCACGGGGTGCCGTAGTAGACGCCCCGCAAGGTGCTGACGCGGTCCAGCGGACTGGTCTGCCCCGCCTTCTTGACCAGCAGGTCCTCCGCGGCCCGGATCAGTGCCACGACCGTGCGGAATGAGGTGGCCTTCGCCATGTCCCTCCCTCTCCCCTCTCCCTTTCCCGCCGCTCCCGTCCGTCCGTCTCTCAGGTCTCGACCCAGTCCCCCGCCGCGTCCTTGCGCCAGGTGGGCAGCGAGTCGTCGCGGCGCAGCTTGACCAAGGTCGTCGGGATGCGGACCCGCCACGGGGCGCCCTGCGGGACCTCGCTGCCGGGGCGGCGGAGGCGTTCGGCGATCTCGTCGGCGATGGGGAGGTAGAGCGGGCTGGTGATCGGGGGCAGCGGACCGCCGTTCCAGAGTTCCCCGAAGTGCATGTAGTGGTCGACCGCGCCTTCGAAGCCGGGACGGACGGGGACGGTGACCCGGCAGTAGCCGGCTTTGAGGAACTGGTTGAACTGCGGGTCCGGGTCCTCGTAGGTCAGCCGCTCGTCCCACTTGTCCTTCCGTCCCCAGAAGTACGGGTACGCGGCCCAGGTCAGGTGCTCCCATTCGAAGGCCTGCTCGAAGAAGCGTACGTACGCGCCTTCGGCGGCGGCCTCGGCGACGTCGACCTGCGGGATCGCCCGGCCGTCGGCTCCGTAGACGGTGTCGATGGCGCCGAACAGGTCGAAGTGCTGGTCGGTGAGGATGCTGACGCAGTTCTTGCGCAGCTCGTCGGCGACGAGGAGCTGGTTGGCTTCGGGGTTGCGGCCGTGGATCACCACCCCGGCCTGGAGCTGGAGCGCGGCGATCTGCGCTTCGTACTCCGAGAGGCGCGCCAGGTAGGCGGTGGTGAGCTTGGCGTGCGTTTCCAGGCGCCATTTGGCCATGGCCCGGTCGGTGCGCTGGCATTTCACCTCGACGGCGACGCCGACGTGGGAGACCCGCCAGGTCTGCACGGTGATCGGAACGGAGTCGCGCTCTGCGGCCATGGCGGTGGTCCACATCCAGCGGCCGTCGTCGGAGAACCGGTGCGGCCTGCTGCCGATGATGACGTCGACGCAGCAGTTCTGCTGCCAGGTGTTCATCACCGTGCCGCAGGTCGCCTGGACGGCCATGTAGCCGTCGTCGATGGTGATCTGCCCCGAGTGGGTGTAGTCGGTCTTGCTGTCGCCTCCGCCCGCCTGGTAGTCGAAGGACTTGGTCCGGTAGATCTCCGGCGGCGGGGCGACGTCGGTGGCGTGGTACAGCTTCACCCACTGCGTGTAGTTGAGCTCGGAGATCTGGTCGGGGCGCAGCGTGAACGGGGTGGGCTTCTCCACGTGCACCGCGCTGGCGTGCGCCGATTGCAGGGTCTCGATGAAGTAGGCGGCCGGTTCCGGGATCATGAAGTCGAACATGGTCCTGAGCCCGTAGTTGTACATCTGGGCTTCGTAGACCTTGTTGACCCACTGGTAGACGCCGGAGATGTTGCTGTTGCCCTCCCGGTTGTCCAGCCCGTGGGAGTTCTTCTCCGTCACCTCGGTGGTGACGCGCAGCGAGGTGCGTTCCAGGATGCGTTTGGCGATCCGGCTGGAGCTGCGCTGGGTCACGTCCTGCGCGAACGTGGCCGCCGACTTGGTCGCCTCCTCCTTCGCACGGGACAGCGAGCCCTCGGCGGACGCGGTGAACTCGACCGTCGGCCCGTACTTGCCGGAGACGGTGAGTCCCGCCTTCAGCTGGGCCTCCTCCTTGATGACCGCACTGGCTTCCCGGGTCATCTCGTAGCGGTCGGTGGACTCCAGCTCCCGTTCCTCGGTCGTGGTCGTCTCGGACTCGGTGAAGGTGATCTGCTCGGTCTCCTGGCGCCGGATGTGCTCGCGCTGCTTGGACTCGCCGCGCAGTACGTTCTCGATGTGGGCGATGTCGGCGCCCGCGTAGCCGATCAGCTGCTGCCGCACCAGGATCAGGTCCGCCACACCGGACGGGGCGACGGTGCCGCGGGTGCGCGGGACGCGGCTGTCCTCCAGGGGGATGGACTCGGGCGGCAGAGTCTCGCCGACGACCAGTGCCGTCCACGGGGAGGGCAGCGGGGTGGAGACGGTGACGAGGGTGTCGCCGATGCGCTTGACACTGCGCCTGGTGGGCCGGCCCACCAGGGTCTCCAGTTCCTTTCCGATGGTGCCCTGCTCGTCACGCAGGAGGTTGACGATCCGGTCCAGGGGCTGGGCGGTCAGGACGACACCGCGCTCCGACAGCACGGTCTTCGTCGCGGCGCTGAGCTTGTCCGCGGCGCTGTCGCGGAGCCGGAAGGCGGTGTCGCCGAGGAGGACGGGGGTGAAGGACGGGGTGCCGGAGAGCAGGTCGGGCCTGGCTCCGAACACCGTTCCGGCGAGCTTCGCGGCGCCCTCCACCTGCACCGGCGGCGGGGCGGGGGGCTGAGGGTCGGCGGCGGGCGCTTCGCGCTCGGCGGCGGGCGGGGGAACGGGCGTGGGCGTCGGCTCGGTGGCCGCGGTAGGTGAGGAGGCCGCGGGTGGCACCCTCGTGTCCAGGGCGCGCAGGTTCGCCTCGCTCAGCCGGTTGTGGAAGCTCACCTGCCGTTCCAGCGCCGCCGGAGGCTGGAAGTCCGCCGGCGGTACCACGGCTTCCCCGGCCGTCTGCGCGGTCGCCTGGAGATGCTCGCCGCCCAGGCCGGTGAGCTCGCCGAGCGCGTCCCGAAGCCGCTGGTGGGTGGTCAGCAGCAGCTGGGCGCGCTCGCGGCGCCGGGCCGCGGCCTGCGCCTCCTGCTCCCGCCGGCGCCGCTCCGCCGCGCCGGTGGACAGCTCCGGCTCCAGGCCGGTCGCCCGGGGCAGCTTCAGGGGGCGGCGCAGTGCCCGGCGGACGTCCTCGGCCTGGGCGGGGAAGGCCGGTTCGGACACCAGCCGGGCGAGCAGCTCCAGGTGCCGCAGCTGCTCGGTCAGGCCCTCAATCGCCCTGCCGTGCTCGGTGGGCAGGTATTTGATGGCCAGGATGCTGTCCCGGAGCCGGGACACCGCGTCCAGGTAGGGCTGTCCGGCGATGACGGCAGCCGGATCGGCCCCGTACGCCTCCCGTGCCGCGCTGACCACGAACGGGCGGAACGAGCCCGGCAGCTCGGCGGACTGCCCGGCCAGGAGCCGTCCGAGGGCGGCGGCGAAGGTGGCGGTCTGGGCACCCAGCGGGACTTTGGACGGTTCCCCGACGAACCGGGGGGACGCAACGAACTCGCCGGACACCCTGCGCAGCTCGGTGCGCGGTTCGGCCGAGCCCGAGGCGGTGGCCAGAGCGGTCTGGAAGGCGGACTGCTGGGCCAGTTCGAGTCCGGGCTTGCCCGGGTCCTGGCTGACCGCGGGGCGGATCAAGGACATGCGGAACAGCGGTTCCATGCTTTCTCCAGGTTCAGCGGCGGATGGCGCGCATGCCACGGTCTGCGGACGGAACGCCCGGTCACAGCCTGACGGTGAAGCCGTGGGCGGCGCCCAGGCGTTGCAGTGTCGAGCGGCCCGGGATGCCGTCGGCGTCCGGACCGCTGAACCCGCACCGGCGCTGCCAGGCCGCGTAGGCCGTCACGGTCCGGGTCCCGAAGGAGCCGTCCGCCCACGGGGCGGCAAGCAGCCCCTCCGCGACCAGGGCCCGCTCCACGGGCAGCACATCGGAACGGTGCACGGCCGAGCCCTGCGGCGCCGCGGGGTCGGTGCGAGCGGCCGCGATCACCCGCGACAGCGACACGACCACGCCGGACGGGCCGTCCGGTAGGCCCGGCCCGGTACCGCGGCCGGCCTCCAGCAGGGCGGTACGCGAGATCGCGCCCGGATCCCAGTGGTCGTTGCCCGGCACGTTCGCGTGGCCGTAGTGGCCGCCGGCGGACTGCCAGACGCCGCGTTCGCGGCTGGACGGCGACGTCGGCGAGGAGGCCAGCGCGCCGGCCGGCCACTGGTCGGGCACACCCCAGGACCGGATCGCGGCCAGCAGCGCGGCGAACCGGGGCCCCGGCCTCCAGTAGTCCGTGAACGGCCTGTGCGCACGGGCCAGCACCTCGACCTGGACGCAGACCCGGCCGGTCCGGTTGGTGCGCAGCGACCCGTCGTTGCGCAGCGCGCGGGCACTGCGGTCCAGCGGCCCGAACTGCCCGAGCCGGTCGGTGGTCGGGTCGTACAGCAGGTGCGGCTCGGCGCAGGCGCTGATCAGGTACGCACCGACGCTGTCGAAAGCGGCGTCGCCGGCCCCGCTCTCGGTGGTGTGCCAGACGGTCCGGGGCGGCGCCCCCGGAGTGTCCATCGCACCGCCGATCACCCCGTCGCCGAGCCGCTCCGCCCCCGCGATCCAGCTGGTGGTCATCCTCGCCCCCCCCTCGGTCGGATCCCGGACCGAGCCTGAAGGGGGTGAAGTGCAGAGTGCGTGCACGGAACGTGCGCTTCGCATGCGCTTCGGGTGCGCTTCGGGTGCGCCGGGGCGCATTCAGCACGCATTGATTCGATGTACACGGAGGCCGGGAACAATCCCGGCATACGGACCGGCGCAGCGCCGCGCCGGAGGGGGGAGAGCACGAACGTGGTCTGTGGAGGATGGGAGCTCCGCGTCCTGGGGGCCCTGGAGGTACGGTTCGCCGGCCGCGCCCTGCCCCTCGGCGGGGCACGGCAGCGGGCGGTGCTGGCCGCGCTGCTGATGGCCCGGGGAAAGGCGGTACCGCTCACCACTCTGGTGGACACCGTGTGGGAAGGCCGCGAACCGGCCAGCGCGGTCAACACGATGCAGAGTTACGTCTCCCGGCTGCGGGCCCTGTTCGCGCTGCCGGACGTCGACCGTACGGCAGCGCCGCGGGTCTGGGGGGTTCCGGGCGGCTACCGGCTGGTGGTCCGGGGGGAGCAGATCGATGCCCTGCGGTTCGAGTTCCTGCTGGCCGCCGGCCGCCGGGAACTCGCCGTGGGACGTGCGCAGCCGGCGTACGAGCTGCTGACGCGGAGCCTGGCCCTGTGGCGGGGACCGGTGTACGGGGACCTGAACGGGCTCGCCGCCGTACAGGCCGATGTGGCGAGGATGGAGGACCAGCGCATCCGGGCGGTCGAGCTGCTGGCCGAAGCCGAACTGGCCCTGGGCCGACCGGAGGCGGCCATCGCCGGCCTGCAGGAACTCGCCCTGGCGCACCCGCTGCGCGAGGCCGTGCTGGCCCGGCTGATGAGCCTGCTGCACCAGAACGGCCGCCGGGCCGACGCCCTGGCGATGTACCGGGACACCCGGCGCCGCCTGGTCGACGAACTCGGCATCGAGCCCGGCGCGGAACTGAGCGGAATCCAGCAGCGCATCCTCGGCTGCTGAAACAACTTCTCCGTGCTGCCAGTCCCCGGAGGTGAGAACGGCGACGGCACTGTCGGTTCGGGGCGAGCAGCTTCTGCAGCCGCGGTTCGCTGAGCCAGGTGCTGTTCAGGATTCGCGGGCCACCGCGTGGAGGCCTGATGCCCGCGGCTGGAGTCAGGGGCGTCGGCTCAGGCGGTGTGGCCGGGGGCCTTGCAGCCGCAGCCGGGGGTTTGGGCGCGGGGCAGGGCGTCGGTGAAGGTGCTCTGGGAGAGGACCGCGAGGACGGTGGCGGCCTCGGTGCCGTGGTTGGTCAGGGTGATCTCCTTGCCTGCGGGGAGCATGGCGAAGGTGCCGGGGCCGACGGTCTTGGCGCCGCAGCCGCAGGAGGCTTCCACCGGGCCGGTGACGCCGGTCAGCAGGAGTTCCGAGGTGCCGTGGGAGTGGGCGGGAACGGTGCCGCCCGCGGGGACGTGGATGCGGACGGCCGCGAGTTCGCGGAACGGGCCGCCCTCCGGGTCCAGGCGCAGGACCTGGGTTTCGGTGGCGTCGGGGGCGGTGGTGATGGTCATGCCGAACATGGGCGGGGTCCTTGTGGAACGGGGGGTGTGGGGTGCCGGAACGGGACGGCGGGGGCGCGGTGCGCCTGGGGTGTGGGCGCCCCGCCGGTCGTTGCGGTCATGTGCCGAATTTAGTGGAGGCGGATCGTCGCGATTGCTGCGGAAGGTCCCTAAGGGTGGGCCTTTCGGCAGGGTGGAGCGGCTCGGGCTTGGGGGCCGGAGGGGGCGGTCCCGGTCTCGGGGGTGGTGCCGTCGTCGTGCGAGGGGGTATGCGTCGTAGCTTGCGACGCGCGCAGCACTCCTTGAGGAATCTGGTGATCACCCAGATGCCCACAGGGAGGACTATGAAGAAGAAGTACATCAAGCTGAACCAGAAATCGCCCATGTCCGCCCATCGGTTGAACGTGTTCAATCTGAACGCGTTCAAGATAGGGGGCTTGCGGCTGTTCGTAAAGGTCGACAGGGAACCCGGGCGGCTGCGCGTCGGGCTGGTGACCAGCCCGTGGAGCGGGCGGGGCGTGGAACCGGCCGTGAGGGAGGCGACGCCGGCTGCCGGCCGGCTGATGGAATCCCTGGGGCATCAGGTCGAGGTCGAGGTGACGGTCGCGGATCTTGGGGTGGGTTGGGAGGAGTTCGTTTTCGCCAACGCCCGTCTGTGGTCCGCGAATCTGGTGCGGTGGATCGACGGCTTCGCCGGGGTGTTCGGCCGGCCCGTGGACGGGTCCACCGTCGAGCCCGAGATGCTCGCGAGCTATGAGTGGGGGCGGAAGGTGAGTGGTGCGGAGTTCGTGCACGCCGTTGGCGTGCGCAATCGGGTCGCGCGCTCGGTCGCCGCCCAGTTCGCGGCGGGGCAGGACGTGCCGCTGACTCCTACGCTGCCCGAGGTGTGGGTGGCCCTGGGCACCTACGGCCGGGGGCGGAGGATGCGGACGGGCTGGGGTGGCTGGAGCACCTGTTCCAGCGCTCGCCGTTCACCGCCGGGTTCAACGTCGCCGGTCTGCCCGCGATGTCGGTGCCGCTCGCGCCACCGGTATGCCGATCGGGGTCCAGTTCGCTGCGGGGTACGGCCGTGAGGACCTGCTGTTCCGGCTCGCCGGGCAGTTGGAGCGGGCCGCGGCCTGGGCCGGGCGCAGGCCTGGCGTGTGGGCGGGGGCGGCGCGAGCCGTCTGAATCGTGTGGGGATCCTCGCCGGCCTGGTTGGGGGAAGCGGTGGAACAGGATGCCGGGAACTGATCTGATTATCCGTTGAAGTGGGGCGGGGTGGGGTGGGAGCAGTGCAGGGGGAGAGATGAAGAGAGCTGGGCGCCTTCCGGGGCCGTTGAAGGGCCGGACGGCCGAGGCCAACGCGCTCGCGCAGTTCCTGCGGGAACTGACCGCCGAGTTAACGGTGAGCCGGCTGGAGGAGCAGTACCGGCTGAGCAGGAGCGTGTGGAGCGAGTACCGCTCCGGGCTGAAGGTCATTCCGATGGCCCGTCTCACCCAGGTCGTCGAGGACCGCTTCGCCCGCGACGCCCGGGCGCGCGGAGAGCAGCTGCTCAAGGCCCGTCGGCTGCACGCCGCGGCCGTGGCGTCGATCGCGGCCTTGGAGCCTGCCGCGTCGGCTGCGCCGATTCCCGCGGGGGTGGCCGATGGATCGCCGGAGTCGGCTCTGGGAGCAGGTCCGGAGTCGGGTTCGGTGGCGGATCCGGAGGCGTCAGCCGGTGCGGGCTCGTCGCCGGAGCCGGCCGTGGACCCGGTGGTGGAGCGGGACGTGAAGCCGGACGTACCACCACACGCGAAGCCGGACGTGGAGCCGTCGTCCGAGAGCGAGCCGGCCGCTCCGACGCGGCGTGCCGAACGGTTCAGGCGGTGGCGGACGCCGGCCCAGTGGGCGGCGCTCGCGGTGCTCGTCGCCGTGCTCGTCGTTGCCAACGAGGCGGACCGGGCGGAGGGCAAGGCCGATCTCGCCGCTCCGTCCGAGCTGGAGCCCGGTCAGGTTCAGGACGGCGAGCCGTCGATCGGTCCCGAGCCGACCCCGTCCGGACCGGTGACCCCGGAACCGTCCCCGGAACCCTCCGCCTCCCAGGAACCTACGCGGGAACCGACCCGGGAACCGGCCGCGCCGCCCGCCGCCCCGCCCGTCACCCCGTCGGCGCCGCGGCCGTCGGCCACCACGGTGCAGGGCGTCCCGGTCGGCGTACCGGTACGGATCGTGAACCGGAACAGCGGTATGTGCCTGGCGGTGCCCGGAGCGAGCACCGGCATCATCGCGCTCAACCAGTTCGGGTGCGGGAACTTCCCCGACCACTTCTGGCGCCTTGAGCCCTGGGAGCGCGGCGCCGGGCCCCTGTACCGGATCGTCAATGACAACAGCGGCTTCTGCGCGGCCGTGCCCGCCGCGGACAAAGCGTCGGGCGTCATCGTCAACCAGTACCCGTGCGGTGACCACCCCGACCACCTGTGGCGGCTCGACCGCGACGGTGCCGACGAAGCCGGCCAGGCGCTGTACCGGATCGTCAACGACAACAGCGGTCTGTGCCTGACGGTTGCCGGGGCGGACACCCGGCAGGCCGCCGCCGTCGTTCAGGCCCCGTGTGGGAGCATGCCCGAGCGTCAGTGGCGGTTGGCCGCCCGCTGAGCGGGGCGTTTCACAGGGCTCGGGGCCGGCCGATCAGGGGGGTGCGGACCGGGGTGGCCAGGCCTACGAACAGGACCATTTGGTGGCCGCCCGGGTTGGTCTGTACGGGGGCCAGTTCCCAGTTGTTGGCGAGCCAGACGTTGCCGGAAGGGTCGATCTGGACGCCGGTGTTGCGGACCAGCCCGTCGCTGCCGTAGCCGGCGGTCGCGGGGGAGATCGGCTGGCCGGTGCGGTGGCCCGGCGGGCAGGCGGTCGTCCGTACGCCGCACAGGCGGGTGACCCGCTGGCCGGAGAAGTCGGCCACCCAGACCGTGTCGGAGCCGTCGACGGCGATCCCCCAGGGCAGGGTCAGGCTGCCCGCGGTGAAGGGGCTCGCCGCCGGGGTCCCGTCCGGGCCGATCAGGGTGACGGAGGCGCCGTCCGCGGCGGGGCCGCCCGCCGGGCCCACCGCGTCGGCGAGCTGCTGCGCGGTGCCGTCCTCGCAGGGCACGGGGACGGCGCCGCTGTTCGACACCCACTGGTTGCCCTCGCTGTCGGAGGCGATGCCGAGCGGGCGGCGCAGCCCGCCGCCGGTCACCGTACGCTCCAGGGTGCCGTCGGGGGCGAACACCGCCACGCTGTCGCTGCCGTTGCCGGTGACCCAGGCGCGGCCGCGGCCGTCCAGCGACACCCCGAAGGGCTTGACGAGGGCGCTGCCGCCGACCGGGATGTTCTGGGCCCGCTCGGGGCGTCCGCCGGGGATGCGGGTGACGCTGCGGCTGCCGCAGTTGGCCACCCAGAGCGTGCCGTCGGGTGCGGCGAGGGCGCCCTGCGGTTGGACGTACCCGCCCTGGCGCCATCCCTGCGGCGGTGACAGGGCGCGGCCGTGGGCGTCGAACTGGGAGATGCTGCGGAACAGGGGGTCCGGGTCGAGGGCGCAGCCGCGGCCCTGGAAGCCGAAGTTCGTCGCCCACAGGTCGCCGTCCGGTCCGAACGCGACGCCGTATCCGGCCCCGTACAGGCCGCCGCCCTCGTACGGGGCGCCTGCCGCGTCCCGCCCGTCGGGGCGCAGCCGCAGCAGTTGGCGGCCGCCGCAGACGGGGATCTGGGGGTCGGCGTTGTAGGTGTAGTTGTTGACGATCCAGGCGTCGCCGCCGCGGTCGAAGGCGATGTTGCCCGGTCCGTCGATCTCGTGGCCGTTGCCCTCGTAGCGCAGGGCGAGCGTCCAGGCGGTGGGTGCGGTGTCGAGGGCGGGGGTGTACGTCGGGTTGCGGCGGGCCAGTTCGAACAGCCGGTCGGGGTGGGTGCCGGGGGCGCGGGCGATGTCGGCGACGGCCTGGAGGGTGTTGCGGGGGCGGGGTCCGCCGGGCGGGCGGGCGGTGTCGAGGAGGTCGGCGCAGCCGCGGGTGCTCAGCGTGCAGGCGGCGACCGCGTCGGCCAGGGAGTTGAAGGTGCGCAGGGTCGAGGTCTGGGAGCCGTTCGGCGGGGCCGCCAGGAAGGCCGAGATCCCGCCGGTGGTGACGTCGGCCAGGTTGTGGGACACGTACGCGGCGTTGCGCGGGCCGGGCCAGGGGCCGGCGAAGCCGCCGTCCCGGGTGAACTGGGCGAGCGCGAAGCCGGCGGCCACGGTGGTCCGCTCGGTGACGGTGATGCCGTGGGGCCGTCGTCCGTTTCCGGTGTCCGGGGCTCCGGTGAGCACGGCGGCCAGGCGTACGGGCTCCGGCCGGTGGGCGACGCGCCCCTCAGGTGCCTGCTGGTCGTCGGCGGGCGGGGTGTCGGCGGTCAGGTACACCACGGAGCCGGGGGTGCGGGGCGGGGTGTGGGTGATGCGGAAGCGGCCCCGGTCGTCGGTGCGGGCGGTGCCGAGCGGGCGCGGGGACTCGCCCCAGCCGGTGCCCGCCTCGTACACGGTGACCAGGGCGCCGGGTACCGGGCCGGCGGCGCCGCGGACGACGCCGTCCCGCCGGACCTCGGGGGCGGCCGCGGGGTGCGGGTCGCCGGCCGCGGCGACGGCCGGGCCGAACGCGGCGGCCACGGCGAGCAGGGCCGCCGGCAGGGCGGCGCGGCTGTGGGCACGGCTGTGGGCACGGCGCATGCGCATCGGGATGTCGCTCCTCCGCCTCCGGGGCACGGTCGACGTCAGCAGACACCTCCGGATCGCGCCCCGTCCGGGACCGCCCCGCCGGGGTCGGGCAGTTCGCCCGTACGGGCCTGGCGGGTTCGCCCGTACGGACCGTGCGGTTCTCGCGTACGGAGAGGGCGTCGGCCCGTGATGGCACGCCGGCCAGTGCCGGGAGGGCAGCGAGCCGCCCTGTGGATTCGGTCCCCGAAAGGGACTGAGGAGGGAAATGATCACGACGATGGCGCAACTGCGCTAGACCCGCGCGTAGTTGCGCGGTCTCGGCGTCGGCCGGGAGACACTTCACCGCGGCAAGGGTGAGACGGCGGCGCTCAGTGTCGGTGGTCCCAGGCCGTAGAGGGGTTCCCTTATCAAAACGATGCTTGGCCGGGCAGCCCGGATCCCGCGGCGCGCGGCTGAGGACGCGGGCTGCGTGCTGGTGTGCCCAGCAGAACGTCGAGTCGACGCGCGCCATGCTCCAGTCGATTCGGCCCTCTGGTGCCGCCTCGATACCGGGGTACGGCACCTCGCCGGGATGCTCCCAGACCCCGCCGGTGTGGCCTCGCCCAACCTGCCGAAGCCACCCCGCTGGGTCTCACCGCGGATCACCCCAGACGAATGGGCGCAGTGGACGGCGTCAGCGCGCCCGGGTCTGCGACGGCCCGCCTCGACAAGCGCCGGGTCGGAATCCGTACGCGCCTGCCGCGTGTTCCTGTGATTTCCTCCACCACCGTGCGCAGGGAGTGTCTTGCTACTCGGCGGCTGCTGTCGTCGGAGCTGCCTGCTTGATGGGCCAGGTGGTGAGTGAGACCCGCTGGCCGCAGTTCCGGGCGGTCTCGTCCTTGCAGATGTAGGCCGAGGCTGTGGTGGTGGGGGCGTAGTGGGTGTTGAAGCTGACGGGGGTGCTGCCAGGGCCGCACTGGGTGGCGAGCTTGCGTGCGGGGGTGGGGGCGAAATCGTGGATCGCCGTCGTCCACAGCGAGTAGCAGCCGGGGCCGGTGTTCTTCAGTTCGCCTTGGACGACGAGTGTGGAGGAGAGGATGCTGCTGCCCTTCTCCAGTGACCTGGTGCCGTCGGCGGTGGCGGTAACGTGGCTGGCGGACCATGGCACGCCGGCGGCCGAGGAGGAGGTGGCCGCGAGCATGACGGTGGCAGTCGGAGCCAGAGCCACGGTGAGAAACTGCAGGGTGCGGGAGCTCATCGGAGCAGTCCTTTCAGGGGGATGACCCATCGATGTGCGGGGTGATCAGGCGTGGACGGGTTGCGGGGCAGGTTCTTCCGCGTCCGGAGGCGTTGGTCTGGGAGCTTTGGCCCGCTTGTGCCACAGACGGGTGAGGCGGGGATCGTGCCCGTAGGGGGCGAGGAGCAGCAGCAGGCCGGCCCACATGGCGAAGGCGAAGCTCCACAGGCCCATGACGACTGCGATGCCTAGATGGAACAGCACTCCCGCGGGCAGGAGTGCCCACCTCACCTTCTGCGGCATGAGCAGCGCGGCGGCGAGAACGATCTCGAGTACGACAGGGCCCCAGGTCATCGCGGCGACGCCCACAGGGTTGTCGGTGATCAGGTTCAGGGCAGGCCTGAGCCAGTCGGGCGCGCCGAAGGCATAGTTGTTGATCCAGTAGTACAGGGCGCTGCCGTCGGCCCACTCGGCGTGGGGCAGCTTGGCCATGCACGACTGGAAGTAGATGACGGACATCTGGATGCGGGCCAGGGTGATCGCGCTGACCCCGATCAAGGCCCAGGTGCTGCTGCGTCTGTTCTGCGACGGCTGGTCCGGCTGAGGCTGCCAGTGCCAGCGGCGCGGGTCGCCGACGGCCACGAGGACGAGCAGCAGGGTGAGGATCCACGTGACCTGGTCGCCGCCGTCGGGGATGGAGATCCCGGTGAATACGCTGAACGCGACGTAGGCGTGCGGGATCGCGGTGAGTCTGGGCCGCCAGCCGCTGGCCGCGATGACCAGGATCAAGCAGCATGGCCAGCGCACGGTTTCGAAGTGGTCTGGGGAGACGAGGCAGAACGCTCCGGCTCCTGTGACGCCCCGGCACAGCGGGTACTGGCCGACGGTGGAGACCTCCTGGAAGAGGGTCGCGCTGTCGCTGAAGGCGAGGGTGCCCAGGGTGCCGAGGGCGAGAAGGGTCCGGGCCATTCCGTAGCCGGCGGCCCAGGGGAGGGTGATGGTGCGTGGTCGCATCAGCAGGTCACCTCCAGCACCATGACGCGTTCCGTGGAGTGGGACTCGGGTACGAGGTCCCGCCATGCGTACGGGGTGGGGCGTTCCTGCAGCAGGCCCACGGTCCCGCACAGGGTCGGGTCCGGTGAGCCGTTGTCCACCGTTCGGGCAGCGGGCCCCGCGTTGGACAGGCAGGCTTCGCGGCTGTCCGTGCAGTCGCGCCAGTCGGATTTCTGGGCCGCCGAGAGCAGCATGGCGATTTCCACGCCTTGGGCTCGTGATTCACGGTTCAGGCCGAAGGCGTTGTGAGGTGAGGCATGCGGAGTCAGCGAAATCCCTCGCCACCCGCTGGATGTCTGCTCGTAGGGGGTGACCTCGGGATCACGCGGTGATTTGGTGAAGAAGGCCCACCCTTGGGGTGCGACATTGACGACTGTATGCTTCACCTTCGTTTGCCCCGGCAATGTGATGACGTTTTTCGGGACCTGTTCCTGGACTGCGTAAAGGACGATCACCGACCAGACGACACACGCGAGGGCGATCGATTTCCGGGACACGGAGGCTGTGCCTGTTCCGCTGCGTGTGAATGCGGCACAGGCCGTGCGAATTTTGCTGTTCATGGTGGGGTGGGGGTCCTCTGCCGCCGGGACGGGAAAACAGCACCGCGGGGGCGGAGAGTCTGCAGCCTCTCCGCCCCCGCACCGCTTACGCGGCCTTGAGGGCCTTCGTCACCTGGGCGACGGCCTCGTCCTTCGACAGCGGGGTGCCGTCGCCCGTGGTGGGCTGCGGGCTCCAGAACCAGTTCTTGCCCTTGACGAAGTTGGCGCCCACGGCGACGGTCACCGTCACCACGGCGCCGGCCGCGGTGACGACAGCGGCGATGTGGACGACAGCCGCGCCGACCGCGACGGTCACGCCGCAGAGCTGGCCGTTCTCGACCGGGGCGGCCTTGTCGTCCTTCTGGGCCACGGACAGGAGCATGTCCTGGGCGCCGATGACTGCCTTCTCGACCTGGCGGGGGTCCCCGCTCCGGGTCTTCGCGCTGAGGTCGGCGAAGAAGCCGGGCGACCGCTTGTTGATCAGGTCGATCACGGCGTTCGAGGCCCGGATCTCCTCGAGGTCGTCGTTGTCGAGGTGCTGGCGGGCCTCCGCGAAGAGGTCCAGCTGCGACAGACCGCGGCCGACCTCGCCCTGCCCGAAGAAGAGGCCACGGAAGACGTTCTCACCATCGAGCTTGGCCGAGACGGACGGCGCAGCGGCAAGGGTCTTCCCAGACACCGCATTCGATTCCGCCATCGCCGACGGCGCCGCGGCCACGCACAAGGCGGCCGCGGTCACGCCGGCCACAATCAGGATGCCGCGCTGCTTGATGTTCAACTGCATTCCCCTCGTCAGAAAAACGTCAGGGGGCAGCAAGGCATACGATCCACCGCCCCCCGATGCGTGATCTTGCCTCAGGGATATTCGCACAGTGAATGATCGCAAGTCTAGCAAATATGCCCGCACTCACATCCGTGCGAAAAGGGGCGAATATTTCCGGTGATCTTCAGGGATGAATCAGGCCATCCATCGCGAGCGGGGTTGACTCTGCGGATTCTTAGCGGGCCTCAGCCGAGACGTGTTGGTGAATACATTCAGTCAGATTGGCTGAATTGATCAGTCCGCCTGTCGGCTGGAGAGGGAGTTGAGCAACGCGGCACCGCGCTCGGCGTCGTCGACGCTCACCGCGAACTCCGTACCCTTGCGGGGGTGGATGACCAGGCATTCGCCGGCCCGGAGCATCACGGTCGTTCCCAGACCGCTGAGCCGGTAGCCCCAGCCGCCGACCTGCGCGGGCGTCCGGGACTCCGCCCGCGCCGATTCGATGTCCTGGGCGGCCCAGCTGCGTACGGGCCAGCCGAGCGGCCCGAAGGCGACGTCCAGCCCCTTCTCCGTCACCCGGGCCTGCACCGAAGAGCAGAAGAGTACGAGGATCGAGGCGATCGCGAAGGGTGCGATCAGCGCCCACTGCAGGTCGATCAGCCCGCCGACGGCGGCCAGCACGGCGGCCGCGGCCACAAGACCGGTGAGGGCGGCGGTCAGGTGGAGCCAAGGGTTCGACGCACGGGAAAGCCAGACGAAACGCTCCCCCTCGGGGATCTCCATCTTCCTCGCGCCGTCGGTCGCCTCGCCGGAGGCCGGGGCGCCGCCACGGCGGCCCGCCAGCCACCCCAGCACACCGGCAGCCGTCGCCGCCACGACGGTGAAGGTGACCCCCATGCCGACGGAGCCGGCCTCGTGCCAATCGGCCCGGTCCAGATTGGCACGCACGATGGACGCCTGGACACCCACGAGGAACACGCCGCCCGACAGCAGCGTCACACCGACCCACGGCCTTGCGGCGACGCCCCCCCGGCGGGCCGCGAAGGTGACGGACAGCGCCAGGACCGCCCAGATCAGGGCGGGGAACAACGACACCGCCCACAACGGCATCGACCCGTCGGGGGAATTTCCACCCCAGTGCGTGGCCAGACGCTCCGGCAAGCGACTGCTCGACGCCTGCGGGAAAGCGGCCAGCGCGGCCAGAACGCCCGCTGCCCATATCGCCGCACCCCAGCGCGCACCGTTGGTCCGCTTCGTACGGTCGTTCACGAAAGCCCCCTGATCAGTTCGATGAGTTCGCTCTTGCTGTAGCCCTGACGTGCCGCGTCGGCGACCAGCTGACGCGCCCTGTCCAGCAGTTCGGACCGCTGGTCCGCGCCTTCGGCGACCGTCACCCCGCGGCCCCGCCGGAACTCCAGCACCCCCTCGTCCCGAAGGGTCCGGAGGCCCCGCAGCACGGTGTTGGCGTTGACGCCCAGGGCCCGGGAGAGATCGCGGGCGGGCGGCAGCCGGTCCCCCGGCCGGCACTCCCCGTCAGCGATGGCGCGCCGGATCGCGCCCGCCACCTGCTCGTGCAAGGGCCGGCTGTCGGCGATGTCCAGTCTCAGCAGCATAATGCTATTGATCGTAGCACCATCGTCTTCTCTGGATGTGGATCTTCAAGGCCAGCGGACCGGCCGACAGAGGCTGCAGGGCGATAACGACTCCCGGGCGGCGTCCACGTCCTGAATGACGCCGAGATCGAAGCCCCCATCGAAGCGCCGACTGAGGGCATCACCCGCTCAGCAGCGACCTCGATCCTCCGTGCGGCGCGGACGGCCACGATCGGGGATGCCTGCAGGTCTATTGGGTGAGGCATGGCCAGGAGTGGAGTACCGCGCTGTGTTCCCTCGTCCAGGTGCACAGTCGGGCCCCCGCCGGCGATTCGGCGGGGGCCCGTGTTGTGGCCGGCGGCTATTCCGTCAGCCCTGACTCAACGGCCTCTTGAATCGCTCGCCGTTGGCGTCATCATGCAGTAGATAAACCAGCTCTTCGGGGGTTTTGCCGATCCAGACGGCCCAGATCGTACAGGCGGCGGGCTGTGAATCACCCACCCCGTATTCAATCCGCACCCCTGGCCCTTCATCTGGATATCGACCGAACTGCCAAACCCCTTCTGCTGAAACCTTGCCCAGAGAGTCCGCCCCGGCTGACGAGGCGCACAACGGGTCATGGCGAATCTTACTCAGTACAACCTTGCCGTCTTCTTTGAGTTCAATTCGCCCACCCTTCGAGCCCTCCCAGATTCCGACTACGTCCGAGTTTTTGAGAGTTCGCTCGCGATCCGGGACTTCAGACTCCCTGATCGAGACGACAGCCGCACCCCCGATGAACACGAACAGGCCCAGCAAAAAGAACATGACTGGTTTTCGTTTCACGATTCTCCTTTGCTCTTCAGCCCATTACTTCCCTGGGAGGATCGGCGAAGGGAAATCGGCCCCGACAGCCATCTGATCGGAGGAGGCGAACGCCTTGGCTGCCGCGATCAGTGGGGCGAATCCGTCAGATTTCAGCCACATAACGGGGAACTCGTGGCTTGCCGCCGTCTCCCGAACGACACGATCAGCGATTGCTCGGGCTTGGAAGTTGTTGTACAGGTCGGCCACGTGATCAGGCTGCTCCCTGAAGTCATGGTACGCCTCGTGGGCGTCACCGAATTCCTCGGCCTTCTTACTGCCGAGCTCCAACGCGAGGCGCCCCTGCCACAAGGCGTGACGGTATGCGTTCCTGTCAACCGAAGGGTCTGTCTCCGCTGCGGAAACATCCCAGGACCAGTCCATAATCTTCTTCGCATGCCAGCAGGCGGTTGATGGGGCGTAGCACACTTCCTTCTCAGCCACGCCCATTTTATCCACTGGAACCGAACCGCCAGCATTGGGATTGCCGACCCACGGATGCTTGCCAGCTTCATTCACACCGTAGGGCCACTTCGTGGTGAGTTTGTATTCCTCTTCGAAGTATCGCCCGAGCATCAAGATCTCGCCGCGATTCAATTTTCCGCCGCTGCGAATCGTCCCCTTCGCATAATTGACCCGGTTGGTTCGGTGCCGCTTCTCCACCGCTCGGTTCTCGTGGACTATCTGACCATAGCGCTTGCTGGGGCCGCGGCTGTCGTCTGGACGCGTTCCACCGTTCGTGCACTGGTACATGCCGCTGGCGCACTCTTCGAGTTTCAGGCCGTCGGGGTCCCAGTACGTCAGGGGATTCTGGTTCGAGTACGTGTAGCCGTGGAGTTGCTGGGAGTCGGCCAGGTCCATGATCGGGTCGACGGAGATGAATCGGCCGATCAGGGGGTCGTACTCGCGGGCTCCGATGTGGGTCAGGCCGCTGTCGGTGTCCTTGATGCCTCCGACGAAGGTCTTCTCGCCCGTCCACGTCGTCGGCTGGGTGCCGCGGGTCTCGCCGAACAGGCCCGTTGTGCGGCGAGTGACCGTCTGGGCCGCATCGGCGGTGATCTGAGTGGTCGCCGTGTTGTGGTGGTCGGCAAGGGTGAACATGAGCTTGCCGCCCGTGCGCATCGCCACGCCGCCGTAGTAGCGGGTGCCGGTGACCGTGCCCGCCTTGCCGAGCTTCAGCTCGTTGCCGGACGGCAGGTAGAGCGTGGTGGCGTCCTTCTCCTTGCGCAGGAGGCGGTTACCGGACGTGTCGTAGATGAACGAGTTGGTGGTAGTGCCTTGGATGATGGACTTGAGGTGTCCTTCCGCGTCCCAGGAGAGGTACTGGGTTTCACCGGTACCGCTCTTGCGGGTCTTGGTGTTGCCCACCTCGTCGTAGGTGAAGGTTTCGTCGTGCGGGCTGGTGCCGGTCTGCGTGACCTTGGGAAGGTCGTGCTTTCCGGGGGTCGAGGGAGCGTAGGTGCGGATGGTGTCCGCGGTCGGGCCCGAGGCGGTCTTGTGCTTGGTCTCGGTCTTTCGGTTGCCAACCGCGTCGTAGGTGTACGTGGTCCAGTACGGGTCCTCGCCGCCGATGACGGATGCCGACGGAGCGGCCGCGCAGCTCTCGCCCGTGTTGGTCCAGGCCTGGGTGATGCGCCGCAAGGCGTCGAGGTTGACGCACTGGGTGTCGGTCGTCCGGGTGGCGTCCTGCCCGTAGGCCGTGGCGATCGCGGTCAGATTTCCGACGGGGTCATTGGTGTACTTGGTGTCCTCGATCCGCTGTGGGGCGAGGTCTCGATCGGCGTAGGCGCGTGTGAGCGCGCCGGTGTGCTCGTCGTACTCGGCCGACCGGTAGAGGCGTTGGCCGGAAGCACCGAGTTCCTCGCGGATGGTGCGGCCGTAGTGGTCGTACGTCATCGCCGACACGAGGCGGCTGCTGCCGGCACCCATGTTGTTGAGAAGGCCGGAGACCGACTTGTAGGTCTGGCCTACGGTCTCGGCCGGCATGTCACCCATCGCGGGATGCCGGGTCGTGAGGGTCTGGCCTGAGATGTTGTAGGTGTTGGTCCACTTGTAGGTGCCGGCCATGGCCCCGGTGTCCGGGGTGGACGGGATCGTGACCTGTGTTTCGAGCGGTTGGTAGAGGTCGTTGTAGGCGAGGACCTCCGAGGTGTAGCCCTTGCCGTCCACGTAGCGCGTGGACTTGGCGGGCTGGCCCTTGGCGACGGTGTCGTAGACGGAAGAGGTCAGCGTCGTCGAGCCCTGCTTGGTGGCGACGGGACGCCCGAGGTCGTCGTAGTCGGTGTGCAGGGTCACGCCGCGGGCGTCGGTGACGTCGGTGACGCGGTCTCCGGCGTCGTAGGCCGTCTTGGTGACGCCCTTGTCGGGGTCGTTCGCCTCGATCTGGCGGCCGCGGACGTCGTAGGTGTACGTCCACTTCGCGTTGCCCGGGTCGGTGACCTGGGCCAGTTGTCCGAGCTTGTTGTAGGTGTACAGGGTCGACTGTGAGGTGGTGCGAGCCGGGTCCGTGTACTGCTTGGCCTCCACCGTGCGGCCCATGGCGTCGACGACGATGGTGGACGTGGTGCCGCCCGCAGGCGGGCTGACCGTGGTGGTGTCGCCGGTGTAGCTGGTCGTGGTGAGCTTGGTCTCCGTACCGAACTTCTTCGCGATGACCGCCGTCGGGCGGCCTGCGCCGTCGAAGAGGGTGTCGGTGGAGGCCGGGTAGTGGAGCTCCTGTCCCGTTACCAGATCGGGCGAGGGCGTGCCGTCGGCGTAGTACGTGCCGGAGGTGCGCCAGGCCAGGCCGCGGGTGTCGTAGAAGGTTTCCGTGATCAGACGGCCGGCCAGATCGGGCGACTGGGTCTGCGTCTGACGCTCGCGCAGCAGACCGTCCTGGATGGAGTGGACGATGGAGTACTTGTAGTCGTGCGTCAGCGTCTTGGAGGTGACGACGTTGGGCCCGTCGTTGCGGACGGTGTACTCGAAGACACGGCTCGGCAGGTCCGGGGCGGCTTCCGCGGTCCAGTTCGGGACCCATACCTTCGTCACCCGGCCCAGGGCGTCGTACGCGGTCGTGACGACTTTGCCATTGGGGTCGGTGACCTTGGTCGCCTGACCGCGCAGCGGGTCGAGCCGGCTGGTGACGGTGTGACCCAGCGGGTTCGTCGCCGTCATCGCGGTCGGAACCTCGCCCGTGGCCGGCGTGTACGCGGTGGTGGTCACCTTGCCGTAGGCGTCGGCGGCAGCCAGCGCACGGCGGTACGTGTCGTAGCAGAGCTGGTTCTTGGCCGCGCCGCAGGTGGACGGGATGCTCGAGGTGGTGTCGTAGCCGTCACCCTTGCCGTTGACCTTCTCTGTCTTCGTCACCAGGCCCAGGCTCGGGACCGTGCCGAGCGTGCCGTTGTCGAAGTAGGTCCGGGTGTCGCTGATGACGTCGGCCGGGACGGCTCCTGAAGTCTCGCAGGGAAGCGCGACGGTTTCGACGCGGCTCTGCCTGTCCAGGATCCACGTGGCGGTGTTGCGTGCGTAGGTGGTCCGGGTGCAGGATTCGTCGCCCGTCTTGGCCGTGTCGCCGGTACTCGACTGCCAGTCGACCATGCCGTAGTCGTCGAAGTGGCGGCTGGTCTCGGTCGTGCGGATGCCGCCGGTGACGGTGGTGCGGGTCGATTCCTTCTCGACGTTCGTCTTGTAGGAGACGAGGTTCGGCAGGCCGGGTCGCAGTCGTTTGGCCACCTCACCCGAGCGCCACGGGATGCTGGACGTCGCGCTGACGAGCTTTGCGGTGTCGTCGCCGTCGTAGGTGGACGTCTCGCGGACCATCCCGGCGAACTCGGGCCGGTCGATGACCGCGGCTCCGGTGCCGTCCTTGACCTCCTTGCCGTCGAGGCCGCGGAAGTAGCGGGTCTCGGACAGCGTGCGGGGGTCGTTGGCGGCGCCGGTGCGGGTCTGGACGAGTCCGTAGCCGCGGGCGACGGAGTGGACGCGGTCCTCGGCCTTGGTGAACTCGCTCGTGTCCTTGTCCCAGGCCGCTCCGCCGACGTAGGTGTACGAGGTCACCTGGTCGGGCGTCGATGCGAGGTTGTCGCCTTCCACTATCTGGGTGACGACGTAGCTGTTGAACCAGTCGAGCTTGGCGTCATCGCCCTCCCACACCCACTTGACCGGGAAGCACCGGGTCGTGTTCGTGGCGTCCGCGGACGGGAGCGTGGTGGGGGTGCAGTCCTGCTGTGAGTAGGTGACGCCGATGGTGCCGCCGGTTTCGGTGTTGACCTGAGACATCCGCAGCCGGACATAGGGGGCCAGGCCGTCGCCGGTCTTGTCCACCCGGTTGGGACGCTGCTCACCCGTGAAGGTGACGGGATCGAGCGGAATGTCCTCCGCGGCGCCGCCCTTCGCGGTGCGGGTGATGGACTTCAGCCACATCGGCGTGGAGATGCCGTCGCCTGCCGGCGGAAAGTTCTGGTCCAGGGTCCAGGAGTCGACGTCCTGGTACGCGCCGCCGGTGAGGACCTTGGTCTGGATGTCCGTCAGGCGTACGCGCGACCAGAATGTCGGCGAGTACTGGCCCTTGCACTCCGTTGAGCCGTCCTTGCAGAACAGGTCGTACGGGGAATCCGGCCAGTTCTTGGCATTGGCCTCGTCGAAGGTGCCGCAGGAGGTGAGGCAGCGCTCGCTGACCCCGAACTGCACCTTGCCCATGGCCTTGCCGCTGTAGACGGCATCGGATCGCAGCCCGTAGTCGATGTGGTCCAGCCAGCCGCCGCGGATGTACTGGGTGACCGTGGCCTTTCCGGTGGTCTCCGAGAAGTCGCGGCCGTAGTTGTTGGTCTCGGTCTTCCAGTAGTACGCCATCGCGTCGCCACCTGGGGCTACGACGTAGTCGAGCTGCCAGCGCCATGCCTGCTTGCACGACGCGCTCGCGAACGAGGCGTTGTAGCAGGGTTCCCCCATCTGGTTGCCGAAGACGGGCGCGGTCCACGCCGAGTTCGTGGTCGGCGTGGAGGCGTCCTTCCAGCCCGGCAGTCGGTTCAGACCGAAGAAGTACTGCGTGCCGTCAGTCGTGGTGATCTTCCAGTGCTCGCCGTCGTTGTCGCCGTTGACGGCACCGGTGAGCTTCTCGACCTTCTCGCCCGAGTCGGCGGCCGGGTGCCACCCCTTGCCCTGCTCGTAGACGAGCTCGGTCGACTTACCTCCCAACGACAATGTGGCGTTGTCGTTGAACCAGCACTGGTCGCCGACCTTGGCGGTGTTCGTGCCGCCGGTCTTGTCATCGTTGCAGGGCTTGTACCTGCGCTCGATGAAACCGGGTTCCCAGTTCCAACCGTCACCGATCCACGAGCCCTGGCTGTTGGACATGCCCGTGCGGCCGTCGACGGACTGGGAGTTGTAGCCGAGCGCGATCTGCGGGGCCAGCCCGCCGGGAACGGCGGGCGTCGACACCGGGTAGGACCAGGAGAAGCCTCCCGTAGCGCCGCCCGCGCTCCAGGAACCGGAGGCCTGCAGCGAGGTCGCCTTGTAGTCACCCGTCGGACCCGCGTCGCCGGCCGTTACGGCCAGGACGGTCGCGCCGCCCGCGGTTGCCGCGGCCGCCCTCGACGACATGCTCGCGGACTTGGCCGAGGAGTCGAGACCCGGCGTCGTCACCTGGGCCGAGACCTTGCCCGTACGCGTGTCGTTGTGCGTCTGCAGCGGCTTCTGCGTGCGGCACTCCGCGAGCTCGGGAGTCGTCAACGCACACGCCGGAAGCTCCACCAGGCGCAGCCGGGCGGCGTAGTCGCCGCCGTAGGCTGCCCGGAAGGAGTTGTAGTCCACCTCGACCTTCGCCGCCGCGGACCGCGCAGCCCCGTCCGAGCGGCCCACCGTCAGCAGCACGCCGTCGATGCCCGCCTCGCGCCCCGCGTCTTTGCCGACGACAGAGACCTTGACCTTCGACGGTGCTTCGGCCGCCCTGCCGGGAGCGACGTAGACCGCGACCGGGAGCCCGCCCGCCTGCTGAGAGGCGGAACCGACGGCCGGGCCCCGGGCAGCGCCTGACAGGAACGATTTCGAAACGGGTCCCTGGCCTGCTGTCAGATCGACTTCCGCCGAGCCGGCCGCCGGCCAGGTGATGTTCGGCGCCTTCCACGCAACGGCGCCCGCGTCATCGGTCTTCTTCGATCCGCCGGTGCGGACGGGCTGGACCGGTACTGCCTTTGGTTGCTTGAGCTGCGGCAGCGACGGCTTGGATTTGCTGTCAGCTACGGCAATGGCGCTCGGGAGCATACCTGAGAGGACTGCTGCGGCCAACGCCACAGAAAGCCCCCTCTTGGAAAATGTTCTCACACCCCACCCCATGGTTCTAGAAAGTTTTTCTGGCGCAGGCTAACAGTTCGCATTTGACTTGATTCCGACGTCCCGTCAGCGGCTGAATTTCATAGCGCACCGGCTCCTGCTGCCGCAAAGCAGGCCTAATGGATCAACGCGACAGATGAGGTAAAACGACCCAAAAATATCAGGTCAAACCATCCTTGAAACCCATGGATTCCAGGTAGAGTCTCCGCGGATATCCGGACAGATGGAGTGCGCGTGAAAAGAAGAGAGGCCCTGCTCGGCATGCCGGGCGGGCGGGGGATTCCGCGAGTTATTGCGATGGTCTTGGTAAGCGGAATAACTGCTACCGCATTGACTGCAATAACTCCGTCGACGATTGCGGAAGCTGTCACGGACCCAGTCGCGGAGGGTTCGATGAGCGCAGCGGACTTCGCGCTCGCCAAGGCCAAGGAGACTGGTCAGCCTTATGAGTTGACCTCTGCTCGGACCGAGACGTCGGACACCTGGGCGCTGCCGACGGGCAAGTGGTCGGTCAAGCGGCACGGGACGACCGTGCGCGTCCGACGCGCCGGGGGCTGGGTCCCGACCGATCCGACGCTGGAGTTCGCGACGGACGGGAAGGTGAAGCCGAAGGCGTCGGCCGTTGCGATCGCCTTCTCAGGCGGGGGCACCGGTCCGCTGCTGACGGGGGTGAAGAACGGCCGAACCCTGTCGCTGACCTGGCCGAAGGCATTGCCGAAGCCGACACTCGCCGCGAACGTGGCGACGTACGCCAACGTGCTCCCGGATGTCGACCTTCAGGTGAAGGCCGAGGTCGAGGGCTTCTCCCAGCTGCTGGTGGTGAAGACCGCTGCCGCGGCAAAGCACCCTGACCTCGCGACGTTGAAGTTCAAGCTCGACACCGTGGGTCTGAACGTCACCAGGAACACGACGACGGGGCTGCTGACGGCGGTGAATCCGGCCGGTGAGGTGGTCTTCAGCTCACCGAACCCGGCGATGTGGGACTCCACCACCACCGCCGGAGGCTCTGAGGCACCCGCGCGCGCAGCGGCTGCGACGGCTGCCGATTCCGGGACTAGCGCCACCCCGGGAGAAGTCTTCGTGACTCCGTCCGGGGCCAAGAACGCACAGATGCCCACCACCATCACGGGGGGCAATCTGGAGATCAAGCCCGACCAGGGGCTGCTGGCGAACGCCTCGACGAAGTACCCCGTGTACATCGACCCGTCGGTGGCCTGGGGCGAGCGGCAGAACTGGGCGTGGGCCTACCGCACGTGGGAGAACAACTCCTACTGGAACACCAAGGAGGACGTGCGGGTCGGCTACGAGAAGGACACCAACGGTCTCTCTCGGACCTTCTTCCAGCTCGACACCTCTGCCGTCAGGGGTGCACAGGTCTCGAAGGCGACGTTCCGGATCAAGGAGACCTGGTCCTGGTCGTGCATCCCCAAGCCCGTGGAGCTGTGGACCACCAACTCCATCTCGTCGGAAACCACCTGGAAGCAGCAGCCCAACCGGCTCAAGAAGCTCGACTTCGTGAACGCCGCCAAGGGCCGGCCCGAGTGCGCCGCCGGCAACCTGGAGTTCAACGCCACCAGCGGCGTCCAGGAAGCGGCGACCAACGGTTGGTCCAGCATGACCGTGGGCCTGTACGCGTCCAATGAGAGCGACGAGTACCACTGGAAGCGGTTCGATCCCAAGACCGTCACGCTGGAGATCGAGTACAACAACCCGCCGAACACGCCGTCCGATCCGGGAACCTCACCGTGGGTGCCCTGCGAGCAGGGCGGCTCCATCGGCAACACCACCATCGGTCTGTACGCGACGGTCTCCGACCGTGATTCCGGGAACCTGAACACCGAGTTCCAGGTCTTCAGGGCCGGCGAGAGCACACCCGCCATCACCCAGACCCTCGCGGCCAACAACGGCAGGGTCGCCACGTGGAACGTCCCGGACGCATCACTGCTTGACGGCAGCTACACCTGGCGGGCACGTACGACCGACCAGGACGGCGCCCAGTCGGGTTGGTCCCAGACGTGCAAGTTCACCGTGGACCGCCTCCGCCCGGCCGACGCGCCCAAGATCAGCTCGACCCTCTTCCCCGACGGCACGAACGGCTGGCCGGCCGGCACCGGAAAGGCCCGGCAGGAGGGAAGCTTCGTCCTGTCCGCCAACGGTGACAAGGACGTCGTCTGGTACGGCTACTACACCGACTGGGACCCCGAGGTGAAGAGCACCTCCGTCGCCGCAGGCGCTTCGTTCACAGCGAAGCTCACCCCGCCCGGCGCAGGCCCGCACTTCGTCTACGCCTTCACCCAGGACGCCGCCGGGAATCGCTCCGACACCGCCGTGTACAAGTTCTACGCGGCACGCGCGGCGGCGAAGGACGTGCCCAACGACCTCAACGGGGACGGCCACCGCGACATCTGGAGCAGCGACCTGTTCGGCAGTCTCCTCACATACGCCGGCCAGGGCAGCGGCCGGTTCTCCGCGACGGTCAGCTCCACCGGTTCGTTCGCCCGCTCCCAGGTCGCCACTCTGGGTGACTGGGACGACGACGGATACAACGACATGCTGTCACTCGAGCAGCGGGCCGGTTTGCCGGGCAAAACGCTGTGGGTCTACGGCAACAACGGTAAGGGGAGCGTGAAGAACGACCCCATCGAGAAGACCGTTGGCAGGATCGATGAGAACCACTGGTCCAACGCAGACCAGATCATCGCCCCCGGCCGGCTCGACGGCGATGAGATTCCGGACATCCTTGTCAAGCAGGGGAACAAGCTCTACGCGTACTTCAACTCCATCTGGGGCAACCTGGACGACGTCCCGCCCGTGCTCGTAGGCGGTACCGACTGGGACAAGTACACGGTCATCGCCCCCGGCGACATCAACAAGGACGGCGTCCCCGACTTGTGGCTGCGGGACAACGCCAGCGGCGACATCCTGAGCACCCACGGAAAGAAGAGCCAGGATCCGAACGAGACGGTCGACCTGGCCACCTGGGGCACGCTCGCCCGCACCAAGGTGGGCTCCGGCATGCCTCAGGCAAGCCATCCGCAGGTCAGCTCGGCCGGTGACCTCAACGGCGACAACGTCTCCGACCTGTGGGCCCGCCAAGCCGACAACACCATGGTCGGCTTGCCCGGCAAGACCACCTCCGACGGCTCTACGATCGGATCCTTCGGCACCCCGTTCCAGATCGACGGCGTCCCTGGCGCGCGCATGCCGGCCGGGACGACTCTGGCCTCGGGACAGGAGTTCTCCAGCGGCAACGGCAAGCTGGTCATGCAGTCCGACGGCAATCTCGTACTGCTGAACAAGGACAACAAGGCGCTCTGGGCAACCAGGACCAACAAGCACCCCGGGGCCACCGCCCGTATGCAGACCGACGGCAACTTCGTCGTGTACGCGGCCGACGGCAAGACCGCTCTGTGGAGCAGCAAGACCAACATCGCGGGCTCGTACGCGATGCTCCAGCCCCGCGGTGCCCTCGTGCTCTACAACCCCTCCGGGCAGAGCCTGTGGAGCAGCGGTACGCAGAGCCGGCCGGACTACAACGGCGACGGCTACACGGACGTGGCGGTCCGTGACGCCAACGGCAACCTCTGGATCTACCCGGGAACCGGCGGTACGAGCTCCAGCACGCTGGGCGAGCGCTATCTGGCGGGCAACGGCTGGTGGGTCGACCACTGGACGAGCCTGCACACCGCGGACCTCAACAACGACGGGTACTCCGACATCGTGGGCCGTGACCGCTTCGGAAACCTGTACCTGTACCCGGGCACGGGCAGAACGGGCACTGGGACGTTCAACAACGCGGTCCTGATCGGGGTGGGCTGGAACTCCTACACGGACCTCGGCTTCGGGGACATGAACGGCGACGGCCGCACCGACCTCATCGGGCGCGGCAGCGACGGCAACCTGTGGGTCTACCCGCACAAGGGCAGCATCGGCACCGACACCCTCGACAGCCGCGTCTCCATCGGTGTCGGCTGGTGGCCTGCCAGCTGGCCCATCCTGCGGTTCGCCGACCTCAACAACGACAACAAGATCGATGTCCTGGCGCACCGCGACGACAGCAAGCTCTACCTGTACCCGAACACCAGCAGTGGTTCCATCAGCCTCGGCAATCCCACCGTCGTCGGTGAGGGCTGGTGGTTGGGAGAGTGGACGCCGTACGTCAGCGACCTCAACAGCGATGGAAAGCCGGAGCAGGTGGGGGTGAAGCGGACCGGGGAGCTCCACGACTTCCTCGACACCGGCACCACGGTGATCGGTACCGGTTGGACCGGAGTCGACATCGTTCTCTGACCCGGACCGGCATTGGGTGAAGGAGGGGTGGGGGGGGGGGGTTGGGGGGTGCCCGGGGGGGGCCCGGGGGCGGGGGGGGGCAGGATGGGGGGGGTGGGGTCGAGCGGGCCGGCGGGGGCGCGGCTCCCGCTGGCGGGCAGCAGCGGCGCGAGGGCCTCGTAGACCGCC
>NZ_JBHXNP010000079.1:0-44288 GCF_042719495.1 Streptomyces sp. NPDC058525 | reverse complement strand
CCGGGCGGGATTCAACCTGCTCCGCCGACAGATCCTCCTCGCGGACTGAGCACCGTGACGCTCCGCGATCGGACCACAAGAAGTGGATCAGAGCCAGATTCACTGGCCGCCAGTGGGGGGAATTACTGGCCGCCTCCGGGGAGAACTGAATGGCCGTTGACAGTGGAGGAAGGCAGCTTGGCCGACTGCTTTGCCCTGGCGAGTAAGCCCTGTTCTTTGCTGGGCTGTGCTGCCAGCCCGACCCGGTCGTTACGGAGAAGATGCGTCTGGCGTGCGGATGCTGGAGTGCAAGGGCCAGCACAGGACAGCCCCGAGCGCTCCGGCACCGCAGATAGCCCAAGTCGCGGTGACACCCCCGCCGTGGCTAAGCGACCACGCGGCTAGGAGAGGCGCGGTGACGACGGCCAGCGCGAGGTTGCTGCCCCACAGGCCGGCGTACCGTCCGTGTGCTCCAGGCGGGGCAAGACGGCTGACAAGATCCCCTGCTGCGATGAAGAGGATGATCTCCCCGGGTACAGCAGCGGCAGCGGCAAGGCAGTAGCCGCTCGTGGAGTCGGCCAAGCCGGCGAGTCCCATGCCGATGCCGAGAAGGAGGGAGCTGGCGGCGAGCAAGCCGGTCATGGGGCCGCCTTGTGCAGCGCGTCTGCTGAGCCAAGGGGTCAAGAAGGGCGAGAGAAGGAGTACGCCGGCTGCGTTTGCCACCTGTGTCCACCCATACGCGGTCGCGTCGAGGCCGTGCGAGCTCATGAGCATCGGCAGTGCCGTGAAGACACTGCCGGCGCAGGTGAGAGCGCAGAGGCTGGCCAGGGAGAGCAACCACAGGCGGCTGTCACGCAGGGCGTCGGAGTAGCTCGGACGGCTGCAGTCCAGGTCCGAGCCGGCTCTTCTGCTTCGGGGTGGGGGCGGGAGCAGAAGCACCGCGGCAATCCCGAACAATGCGAAGGCGCAGGCGTTGATCCAGAACAGCGTCGGTAGTCCCGCTGTGGCAGCTAGATACCCACCGAGTGATCCAGTGAGCGCGGCACCGATGTTGACGCAGAAGTGACGCCACCCGCTCACGAGTACCTGCTGCGCTTTGGTGGGAAGAGTGTCGTCGATGAGTGCCGTGATCACCGGCCGTGCTGCGTCATACACCACTCCGGTGAGGAATGCCGATACGAGGAGTGCCACTGGAGACTGCACTTCAGCAAGCACCGGCAGTGTCACGGTAGCTGCTCCCATGGCGTAGCCGAGCGTCGCGCGTGGGCCGAATCGGTCTGACAGCCATCCACACCCGACCTGTCCTACGAGCCAGCCGGCACCGAAGCTGGCCACAATCCAGCCGGTCATATGGGCGGAGAAGCCGAGACTATTGGCGTGGTAGGGGAGGAATGGGTAGGCGAAGCCGAAGGCGCGGATGGTGAAGGTGCCAATGAATGCCGCCCAGATAATGGGCGGCCAGCGTCGAGCCTTGGCATCGGGGTCGGGGGCGGTCTGCGGCGTAGCAACGGTAGAAGGCACGAGTGCTCCATCTGTGGTCAGGTTCCCTCTGGGGTTCTGGTCGCGCCAAGGCCGAGATCAGGTCTGCGGAAGGCGGATGGAGTTCGCGACCACGGCGACGGTGCCGGCGGCTGTCGCAGCACCGGGCTTGTCGGGTACCGCAGCAAGCACTGGACGATGGGTGAGTCGACGACGACGCCAGCCAAGAAAGGGGTGATCTGCTCGGTGCGATCGGCATGCGGGTCACGCACGGCGCCCCGGTCGCCGACGAGGCCCGGGCGCACGCCCTTGCTGCCGAACAGCAGGTGGCGTCCAGTGGCGCGGCAGAGGACATGGGTAGTTTCCGGGGGATGCGCCCTTGGTCGTCTCAGCGAAGAGCTCAGCCGGAGGGAAGGAGGAGCCGCTCAGCGTGTCTCGCTGTAGCCGCACTCGGAGCACGTGTGCGTGACCTTCCTGGCCTTCTTGCTGGCACGGACGCCGGGGGCGTTCGATTCCATGTCGATGGCGCAGTTCGGGCAGTTCATGGCTCGGCTCCTGACGCGACGAGGATGTTCTTCAACGCCAGATCCGGATCAGCTCCGCTGATCCCATGTGCTCACTGCCTTCACTGGGCTAGCGAGGCAAGCCATGCAGAAGAAAAAACAGCACCCCGGCGCCGCTGCTGCTCGAAGGCAGAGGGCGCACCGGGGTGCTGGGGAAGCCGGATCCGCGGAGATCGCCAGGGACGCGCGGCAGGGATCATCTGCAGCGCTCAGGAATCGAACCTGTTCCGCGGTCGGTCTGCACGGTGTGCCCACTGGTGCACGCTGAGGATCAGTCGGCGCGCTGCGGATTCGAACCGCTCCGTGCAGAAGTCTGTGGCGGATCTGTTGTCGACCGTCCGGATCAGCTGTGCTGATGGCTCAGGAACATTCGAGGTCTGGCCGCCAGTGCGGTCAGATCCGGTTGAGGGCGTCGAAGCACAGGCCGCGCCAGCGGGTATCCCCCGAAGGGGGTGGGTTTACGAGCGGTGGGCGGCGGTGTTCGGGCACGCGGCGTGGTCGAGCGTTCCGTTGCCCCGGCAGACGGAACAGTAGGTGTTGAGCATGTCCAGCAGCAGCGCGTTGAGGGCCTGGACGGTCGCGGCGTGGGTGCGCTGGTCGCGGTCGTGCCCAATCGCGGCAGCCGACAGCATCCTGCGGGCAAAGAGATTGATGGCCTCGCGGACGCCTCCGACGCTGCCCAGCTCCAGGGTAGCGATCTCGGTGTCTACGTGCCGCTGGTGGGGGCGGCGGGCGGAAACTGTCGGGGTGGAGATGCTCAACGCGTTGTCCTATCCAGGCGAGTTGGGTGGGTGGTGCCAGGGGCCGGCGGACCTGCGGCAGTCCCCGGCGAGGTCCCAGGTGATGGAACAGTCCTTAGGGCGATGACGATGGCGGCGGTCCCTCGGAATTCGGAGCCGGGGATCAAGCGGTCTCGGCCTCGATGCCGTGACAGGCAGCGCCGTTGACCTGCACCGTGTAGGTGCAAGGAACGGCGTCCGTATTGCGGACGCGGTCGCCGACCTCTACTGAGTGGTCGCGGTCCGTGCCGGAGGTTATCTCGCCTGCTTCGGAGGCGTCGTAGGCAGCGGGCTGGAGTGGTGGTGCAGGCGGCCCGCGAAACAGGTGCTGACGGCCCATACCCTCTGCCAGGCTGTCAGTCAGCCTCTTCGCCTCGGCTCCGGACTGCTGCTCCGGTGATTACGAAGCTCACGGACACGGCCGCGGGCAGCCAGATCCACTTGTCGGCGCTGCGCGCCCATTCCGTAAGCGTCAGGGCGGCTATGCCGAAGACGATGGAGCTGAGGTAGCCGGCGTTCAGCAGGTGCCGGCCCTGCCCATGTATAAGCCTGGCTCGGCGCCGGACGTGGGGACGGGGAACGTGTGGGTCGTCGGGTGGGATCACGGTGAGTGCTCCTGTTCGTGGGTCTCGCGTCCGACACGTTAACCTTCAAGACCACAACCAGGTGGTCTTGAAGGTTGACGCCACGCAGGCCCCCGAACTAGCCAACAGCATCGGCGCTGAGGAGGCAGGCCGGGGGGACCGATCGAGATCTTGGAGCGAGAGGCTGGGCCGTTGTCGGCATCGGCCAGTCCCACGGGGTGGGCTACTTGTCTCGCTTGCCAGTGAGGTTGATCCGGACGCGGGACTGCGGCTTGGTCTCGTCGGTCTTGCCGATGAGGTTGATACGTGTCGGCGGCGCTTGAATCGTGACCCGTCCTGGTCGCTTGGGTTCGCCAACGGCCCACTTTTCACCCGTCACCGACAGATACGGACTCAAGATTTGGGCATGTGCTACTCCTTCGTGTGGTGAAGGTTCTGGGGTCCGTTCTGTGAGCTCGACCAGGCTCGCCGGGAGGGTGAAGGCTCTACAGAGCATCAAGCGGTCGGGAAGGGCAGCTGCTCGTCCTGCACGGCGCTGGCGTACGCGACCGCGACGGGCGCTGCAGCGGAGACCGGGGCGGGAGCCTGGGCCCGCAGGTTCTGGTTCTGCCCCTCGGCCTTGGTGACGCGCTCTGCCAGGCGGGCCTGGGTGGTGGCGCGGGACTCCAGGAAGGAGATGTTCTGGATCTCGAGCTTGACCTCGAAGACCTCGGCACCGTTCTTGGTGTAGCGGTTCAGGCGGGGCTCGTAGCTGAGACCCACCAGGTCACCCTTGTGCACGTGGGCGAACGGCCCGGCGCCCTGCGTCTCGACACGGACGAAGGCCTCGAAGGGCAGCGCGTCCGAGATTCGGTTGCCCTGACGGTCGGTGTAGCCGCGGTCGACGAAGGCGGTGAGCATGACCTTCTTGGAGCCGTCCTTGTTCTCGAAGACCTTCGGGTCGTTCGCCAGGCGGCCGATGACGGATGCGGTGCTGTTCGGGTTCGACATGGTGGGTTCTCCTTGAATACAGCGCAGCGCCCGGATTGACGTTGTCATCCGGGCGCAGTTGGGTGGGTTGTTGAGATGTTCCGTTCTCTGTCATGCCACCATCCGGATCAGCTTCGCTGATCGAATGCTTTGTCATTCCGAGTCCCGAATCGGCTTCGCCGATCAGACTCGCGTTCTTCGCTGACGTACTGGCCGCTCCCGACCAGACCCCCGGCGTGCTGTCCCGCCGCTTGAACTTCACTTGGTCTGCTTAGCGTTGTCGCCCCTCTTGCAACTGCAGCAAGCCTTGTACCTGTCCGAGATCTGCGATCTTGACCCGGCGAAGCGTTGCGGTGATGAACCAGAACACCAGGGCCGTTGCGAAGACGAGGAGTGACGGACGGCACGACCCCAGGCCGGCGGATCAGGGCGAAAGACACGGGAAGCTGTGGCGGAACGGCCGAGTCCTCCCCGGCCGTGAGGGGTTACATCTGCTTGGCACGGTGCTTGCGGTTGGCCTCCTGCACGCGGACGCTCAGGCGGGTGACGATGTGACGGACGTCGTCGACGACCTCGGCAAGGATCCTGGCCAGGGCCTCCCTCATACTGTCGGCGTCACGCTCGTTCGCGAGGGCGCCGACCCTGGACACGTCGACGCCGCAAAGCGTCACGGTGCCTTCCATCACGACCTCGTCGGGGTCGTACTCGTGCTCGTAGTAGTCCTGGACGTCCTCGGGCGCGGCGCGGCGGACCTGGACGTCGACGGTGAAGCCCTCGTGCAGGAAACGAGCCCGGCCCTCGAGATCGAGCCGGAAGCCCGGATCGGCCGGCGCGCCAAGCTGACACAGGTCCATGCAGAATCCTCCGGTTGCGGTGCCGGTTGTGTCCCGACGGCATGAGGTCGGGCGCGGCAATCCCGTACAGGGAGCAGTCGATGGGCCGCAGGCGGTCAGTAGTCCCAGATCGGGCCGTAGTGGTGCTGATGAACGTCGATGGCTTCGTGGAGGTCGGCGTGGGTGAAGCCGCACATCTCGGCCGAGAGCGTCCCGCTGGAGAAATCGATGGAGATCTCCAACAGGACGCCCAGCAGCTCATTGAGCTCGCTCGGAGGCAGGGTCAGGGTGTGGCGCAGGCTGCCGGGGAAGAGCTGGGCGGTGACGAGGTGGGCCAGCGGGTGCCAGGCCGGATCCGGCCGGGCAAGGAGGTCAGCGCACAGATAACGGGCGATCGCGGTAGGTAGGGTGACGATCGGCGCGGCGAGCATCACGTTCGGCCTGTTACGGTAGCGGGCCACAGTGCGCTCCTTCGGTGGTCGTCCAGCCCGGCCAGGACGCCGGACGGTCATGAGAGCCCCTGCGAGAAAATCACGGGTGGGAGTCCTTACAGCGTCACCTGCACTTCGTAGGCCGTCGAGCGGTAGGGCCCAACGGTGAGCGCGTGCAGGGGCGTCACCAGACCTACTCGCGCCAGGCGAGCCGTCAGGCCAGAGTGCTCGGACCAGTCCTTGATGAAGACGTTCCCGGGCTCGGGCATGAGACCGTAGCCCTGCAGGCTGATCGAGATGGGCTCGGCGGGGCCCTCGGCGTTTTTGAGTTCCAGCACACGGGTCTCGTTGTCGTGCACGAGCGCTCCCGTCAGCTCGATGCAGCCGAAATCGACGGTGACGTCGTACTTCACGGTGGTCGTGGACTCAGTCATGGTGGTCTCGCTCTTCTCGTGACGTGGATTGTGGACGCCGACGGGCGCGATCAGCTGATGCCTCCGCTTTCGCATGTTCCGTGGGAACGAGCGGTAAGGCGGGGCGCCAGGCTGGTGGCGGTTCGCGGTCACGGCTGGTCCCTGGAGTACGGCGCGCAGCCGGGCGGCCAGGCCGGTGTCTTGACCGCGGAGCGACCGACGTCACGGATGGCTCCCGTCGTCGGCGGGCAGCTCGGCGAGCAGGGCAGCGCCGCCGCTTCCACCCGCGAGGCCGGTGCCCCGATAGTGCCCGCAGTAGCCGGTGCCGTCGGAATGGGCGGCGCGGAAGGTGTCTAGCTCGCCCCGTACCAGGGCGGTCACCCAGGCGAGCTGGCCCGGCTCAATCGAGACCGGGTGCTGCTCGCCGGTCACCGGATCGGTGACCCTGACGATCACGTGCGCGGTGCCCTCCGGGTCGGTCGGGTATCCGTCGGCCAGCTCGGCGAGCGCCTGGGCGAAGTCGGCGGCTGTGGTGGTCTCCGATGCGTCGGCTCCCGTTCGCTGGGCGATCTCTTCGTCGAGCAGGTACGCCTCGCCCCACGGGTTCGGCTCCTCGACGGGGCGGCCGTGCCTGATGTCACGCAGCCGTTCGCGGCGGCGGTCCTGGACATAGCCGCGGCAGAGCAGGGTGTCGTGCTGGGAGGTGGACCAGTTCGAGGCGGTCGCGCACCACCCGCAGTGCGGCGTGCGGGTCAGGTGGCGCCTGAGGGAGAGGACGAGCAGAGTGGCGGCGCAGCCGAGCAGCGCGCCGATCGCGAGCATCACGTGGTGTCTCCGTCCGTCGTGGTGGTGTTGGCGGCGAGGAAGATGCCAGCGGCAGCCGCGGCCTCTTCGCTCGTGTCGTACGGGAGGTCCTCGGGCGCCTTCTGGACCTTGCGGTTCGCGGTGGTGGCGATTCACCACCGGGACGGGCTCACAGCCTCGGTGCTGACCGGGTGGGGCCAGCGCTTGCTTGCGCCCTGGCGGGTCATGCCCCAGGTGACGCCAAGGTCGGGGTTCGCGCCGTGCATTCCGGCGGTGGCCGCGAAGTCGTCGGCGAGGCGCTCGGTCTCGACCTGACCAGCCGCAGGGCCCACGAAGCAATCGCACCCGTAGGCAAGGGGGATGCCGACGCCCCTCCAGATCTACTTCCGGATCGACTGCGTCGATCCAGATCAGTCACCGGTCAGCGCCCGCTCGCGATAGAAATCGCTGATCCGGGCAACGGCGCCAGCTGAACGTTCGCAGAACAGCTGCAGCTTGCTGATCGCGATGTTGAGGTCTTGGGCATCCGGCAACAACGCGGGCCGCGGCATCGCTGCTTCGCCGGCGGTGCTCAAGTGAAGCTCGATCGCGCGCTCGATACGCCTGTTTCGGGTCAGCACTCTGTTGATGCCGTTGACTGGCCGAGATCCAGGTAGCTACCGCCGCGGCCGCTGACTCGCAGGCCGCCAGGTCGCCAGGTCGCCGAATGGACCGTCGTGCCCTGCTGATTCCGCCGCGGTGGCTAGCTGGACGCCATTCTCGAGTTGGACGGCATCCTCGAACGGCGCTGGCCCGCGCCCGGCGAGGTCAGCCACGAGGACTGGAGGCCCTGACGCCGGCGCGCCGGGAATGCGGAGCGCCGGCGCGGGCCGCCGGATGTCAGGTCCGACGCAGGACTACCACGGTGGCATCGTCCCGGTACCCGATTGTGTCCGCCTCGGCGGCAGCCACAATCGCGTCCGCAAGGGCCTGCGGGTCCTGCCCGTGGTCGCGGCACAACCGCGCGAGCAGCTCCTCCTCAACCTGGTCGGACACCCCATCCGACACCAGCAGCACCAGGGGCACTTCCTCGGGGATCTGGACCTGCCGGCACGTCGCAGCGGACGCCTGGGCCAGCCCCAGCCTGGCCCAGTTGTCGTGCTGGGCCGCGTCGAACTCCACCGCCGCACCACCGTTGCGCCTCAACCAGTTGCCCATGGTCTGGTCGTCCGACCAGAGCGTCAGCTCCATCCCGTCGAAGCCGTACGACCTGCAGTCGCCGATCCAGTGCACGCTGGTCATCGCCCCGGGCTCCATGAACGCCACCACCGCGGACGCGTGCGGCGGGAGATCGTACGCGGCACCCATCTGGCCGGCCGTCATCAGACCGGGCAGCCCGCCCAGCACCACACCGAAGTGGGTGATCACCGCCGGGGCCAGCCCCGCGTACCGCACGACGTCCGGGTGGTGGCCGGCGCCGTCCACCACGGCCGCGCACACCGCTGTCCGGCGCCGCTGCACGTCCATCCCGTCCGCACACGGCGCCGCCGTCCCCGGTCGCTGCGCCCGGCCCACCACAATCGCCGAGTTACCCGCCTCGTTCACCGTGACCTCCTTCATCCCGGGGACCGCCGTGGCCCCTCACCCCTATAGGCGCCCCGAGGCAGAAGAGTGGGCTGGATGCCGAAAGTGAGGCTGGATGGACAGAAGTGGCGCCACTCGGCCAGAGTACGGTCGGAAGCTTGCGGCCCGTGGCGTAGGCTGGTCCTACCGACGCGGGGTGGAGCAGCTCGGTAGCTCGCTGGGCTCATAACCCAGAGGTCGCAGGTTCAAATCCTGTCCCCGCTACCAACGCGACAGCCCCCTCGACCAGCAGGTCGAGGGGGCTGTAAGCATTCCGGGCCCGCCGGTGGCTACACGGCTAAGGAAGCTGCCACCAAGAGTGCGACGGTGCACATCCGCGCCGTCGTACTCCACCGTCTCACCGTGCAGGATCAGCAACCCGGGCTCGCCGTCCCTGCCACTCAGGTCGCTCTGCCCCGCCAGGCCCGTGCCTACGCCGCTGCTTCCGGAAGTCGAGCGGCTGATTCGCATCCCCGAGGGCCGCCTGCCGGTTCATCCCGCCCCCGGCCGGAGTACGAAGCGGTCCGCGAGATTCTTGACCTGGCTCAGGAGCAGACGACGCTACCCGCCACTGGGGCTGGCCAGCGGGCAGTCGTCGAGCCGCCAGGAATCCGGAACGGCTGAAGAGGCGGCCCGACCGAACGGCCTCGACGGCCTCCCGGGGCATCCCCCGAAACTGATCGCCACGCAGGCAGGCGCGCCGGTACCGTGCCGCCGTGACCATCTTCGAGGCTGACCGGACCAGGCCATCGGCGGACGACGTAGCACTGCTGGCGGAAGGCTCCCTGTTCGCCCTGCGGCTGCAGGACTTCGGGCCAAAGGAGGAAGGCGCGGTCGCGCTTGGCCTGCTGCGTGACATCTGCGCCATGCTGTGTGAGCCGGACGGCCGCGAAGAGCCGTACGTCACCGCGCAGGCGATGTGCCGGGTTGCGATCGAGCGCCTGATGGAGATCGGGGGGAACAACTACAAGGGGCTGAAGGCCGCCCAGGCTGAGGTCTCCAAGTCCCTCGGCACGGTCTTCAACACGGACGGCTCGCGCAAGGCCGCGACTCCGGTAGACGGCCTGATCGAGGCCCTGGACTCCCTGCCGGCATTCCCTCAAAGGGTGGACGCAGACAGTGCTCTCGGGAAGGCCATCGTCAAGCTGCTCCGCTCCCGGACCGCGGCTACGGAAGCCGGGCACCCACTGATCTCGGCGCTCGGCGCAACCCAGAAGGTGCTGGACGCCGTCGACGGGTTCGGGACCACGGTGCCCCAGACGCTAACCGTCGGACACCCTCTGACAGTCGCGCTGCGCGAGCTCCACCAGATCCGGTCGGACGAGCAGTTCCGCCGTCGGGCGGTGCTCGACCGGCGGCTCGAAGCGGTCGGTGCGGCCTACGCGCGGCTGTGCGAGATGGAGGAGCAGCAGGGCTCCTACCGGGTCATGCAGCTGACCACGGTGGTCCACGACGCGACCGGCCAGCGGCCGGGCAAGGCAGAAATGGCGGCATTCAAGCTCTGGACGGAGCAGTACGGCATCGGGTCCGGGGTCGTACACCCTGGTGGCGAGGCGAGCGCGGTGACGGCGGTCGCGATGCTGCACGACTGCCTGGTGCTGATCCAAGAGCTCGTCGCCACGGTCGTCGACCAGGCCCCCGAGTGGGTGGCTCTCGGCGAGGTCGCTTCACCGACTCCGGAGCAGATCCAGAAGGTCAACAAGCTGCACAACCCCGCGGCCGCCCCCTACCTGTTCACGCGGTTCACCGGCTGGGAGTGGCTGGAGAATCTGGACTCTGTCCGACTTCTACCGGAGGAGGGCCGGTGGCCGGCCAGGCCCTACCTCGAGCGTCTCGCTGCCGAGAATCCCGCCCGCCTGGTGGAGTGGCTGAACAAGGGAAAGCGCCTGGAGACGATCTGGCGGTCCGGCCCCGAAGCCACCGCCGGTCTCGTCCTGCTGTGCGGGCACCTCGGCGGCCACGGCGCGGCCCTGGTCACCAGCGCGCTGAAGAAGCACTCCGTCGACGGCGTTCGGACCATGGCGGTTTACTGGGCGCAGGAGACCCTGCCGGCACACCGGGACACCGCGTGGGTGGAGGCGGCGGTCAAGGCACTGTCCGTCGGGTCGGACGGCTCCGCGGCCGACTCATGGAACATCCGTACCGTGCTGGCCCAGTTGCTGGAGACCGGCCGCACGGGTGGCACGCAACTGGCCCAGCGGGTCCGCACCGGACTCGTGGCCGTACTGGCCTCCCACCTCGCGGTCGAAGGCGTCCGAGGCCAGCTGCAGATCAGCGACGACCTGCGTGCGCCGAGCGTGGCCGGGGGGCGGGCGCTGACAGGGGCCCGGCTCGCGGCCGCGGCTTGCCTCGAGTTCGCTCGCATCGAGCTCAGCGAGGCCGACACCAGCCTGGCCGCACGGACCGGTGCCTGGACGGCCAAGACCCTGGGCGGCTGGGAGCGCGAGCGGCTGATCGCAGTCCACCTCGTGGACGCCGCCGAGGTCGCGCCGCCGGACGCCTCGTGGTGGAAGGCCGCCTTCGCGGTACTCGCCCGCCTGGGCGCCATGACCTACCTCACCCCGGACGTCGGCCGGTTCGTCCAGGTGGCCATCGGCACCCGCGAACCGGCGAACCAGGTCGACCTCGAGGCGGCCCTGACCGAAGGCTTCGGTCCGGTGCCCGGCCCGGAGGCACTGCGGGCCGCCCGCGCCGAGCTTGCCGACAACGACGGCCGTTACGCCCGCACGCTCGTCTCCGTGCTCGGCGGCACGGAAGCGCTGGCCGAGCTCCTCGGCGAGGATGCGGCCGACATGCCGGAGCAGGAGTGGGAGTCCGCTCTCCAGCCCGTCTGGCGGACCGTCTACTGTCTCTCGGAGGTGGCGCCCGCGTCGGTGCTGGCACCTTGGGGCCCGGTGCTGGACCTGCTGGCCGAGTTCACCGGGCCACCCCCGGCCCTCACCGAACCGCTGATCAAAATCGGGCCGTACCCCGACCACGGCGAAAGCACGGTGGCGGACTTCGTAACCCGCTGCAAGGAGCACGGTGTCCTTGAGGGCGCCTCCGAGCTCTCGGCACGCACTCCCTCGCAGGGGGACTACTACAAGCGCACGGACCTGCGGATGCTGGAAGCCGCCATCCACGCGGACCCCGCGGCCTGGGCGGCAGACATCTCGGCCGTCGCAGCCACCCTCAGCTCGTTCGACCTCCGCACGGTCTACCTGCAGACCCTTCACACCGACCAGCAGCAGGCAGGCCTCGCCGAAGACGACGGACGACTGCTTACCAACGCATGCACCGCCGCCTGGGACCTGAAGAACCAGCTCGAAGCAGGTGAAGGCAGCGCCGACCCGGACATCGACGAACGGGCCCGCTACCTCTTGGCCCAGCTGCTGCGCCAGGCCTGGGCGCTCGGAGCCGACCCCGGCATGGACGAGGCCACGGCCGTCACTTGGCTGATGGCCGCCGTCCGCGCCTGGACCGCGCCCGCCTCGGTCCCGGACAACCCCTACGTCACCGCAAGCGCCACCTCCGGCGGCCTCGCCCTGGTCGCCTTCCTCCAGTGGTCCGTCCGCCGCGCAGCCGACCACGGCGAGCTGCCCGCCGAAGCCGCCACCCAACTGACCGAGCTCGTCACCGACGGCCGCGACGACCGTGCCCTGGCCGCCATCGGCGCGGCCCTGACCCCGCTGCGCCACTACGCCCTGCCCTGGTACACCGACCACCAGGCCACCCTGCTCGACCTCGCCGCGCCGTTCGCCCCTATTCACACCTGGCTGCGCTCGCTGCGCCGCCTCGGCGCCGACGAGTTCGCGGTGCTCGGCGACCTCGGCCCCGGCAAGGTCATGGACTACCTGCGCGCCGGTGCACCCGAGGAGGTGTTCGACCGGTTCGCCGCCACCCTGCTCCACTCCCCTGGCACCTTCGGCTCCGACTTCCTTGCCACGTTGATCAGCGGTGACGGCGGCCCGGCGGCCGTCTCGACGCTCCTCGGCGACATCGCCCGGGTACTGCCCATCGAAGATGTCGCCGGCCCCCTCCCACTGCACCAGCGCGCCTTGCAGTTCTGGGACCAGGCCCTGGACCTCGTCGACGGAGTCCCCGCCCTCGCACCTGCCCTCGTAGGTATCGGCCACTTCGCCTTCGCCAGAGGAACCGACCAGGGCCAGTGGCTGACCCGGACTCTGCGCACCGTCACCGCAACCCCAGACATCAAGTACCCCGACCGGGTCGCGCAGCGAGCCGCCCGCAGTGCCCAGAACCCGGATGCCCTACGGATCCTGACCACGCTGGTGGCCGGCACCGGCGGGAGCCAAGGCCAGATCGACTACCGGGCCCACGCCGTGATCCAAGCCGCGCAGGACGCCGTCGACGCCTCCGAACCCGGGACCGAGGGCCGGTCCGACCTCGGACAGGCCCTTGGCCGCTACGCCAACGACGTGGAACGTTCCACGGCCTGGTAGCGACCACCACCTGCGGCGGGCACCAGGCGTCGCAGCCCTACCGCTGGCGGCGCTGCCGCGAATGCTTCGTGGCAGTGAGCCGATAACGTGCTCCTCGCCGCCCAGGACTAGCTGCCGGGTTCCTCGCCCAGGCCAACCCCACCACCGGCAGCCACCAGATCCACAGGCCCACCCTGACCAGCCCCACCCGTGTTGGGATGGTTGGCTGGGCGGGCGCCGGCACGCCTCCCGAAGGCGCGGATGGAAGCGGTCCGGTCAGCGTGAGGCCAGGAGGACGGGGATGACGAATGACCCGGAGGGACCACGGTTGGAGCTGTTGGCGGCCGGATGGCAGATGAACCGGTAGTCCTTGATCACGAAGGGCACGTGGTCGACGCAGACGGTCGTGCGAGAGGCGCTGAGCAGTTTCCCGAAGGCGTAGGTCGTACCGTGCGGGGCCTGAACCTCCATCCACCGCCCGACGAAGGGCGTGAGCTTCGTCTGCGTCGCACCCTCGACCCGGATAAGCGTTTCGGCGTACGTCTTCCGCTTGGATTCCAGCTCGTCGTGGAGTCGGCACAGCTCGGCCTCGTCGGATACGGCTGTGTTCTCGCAGTCCTCGCAGAACCAGTCGCAGCGGGTGAACTCGCTCGTCGCGCCGCCCGTGCCACAGCCCAGGCAGTTCGCCCAGCCGCGCACGCTGAGCCGGAACGTGGTGGCCAGGCAGCGGTGGCAGCGCATCCCGTGCTCGGGGTCGACGTCGCCGGCGTGGATGAGGTCGATCAACTCCGGCAGCAGACGCGCAGCTGTCTGTCCGAAGTCGGAGTAGAAGCGCTCCGCCATCGCGGTGGTGTAGCCGGGCTTGAGCTGCCACGCGTCGTCGAAAATGGTGTTGCGGCGGCTACGGAACTCCTTAACGGCCGCGACCGCCTTCTCCAGAGTGCTCACGCGGGGATCTCCTTGGTGTTGGTGATCAGCGGGCAGGGCTCGCCGAGGCAGTTCTCGCAGGAATCGCACAGCTCGGCCTTGCAGTCGTGGCCGCTGGTCTCGATGGCGTCGGTGAACTTGGTGCGGACCCCAGGGGGGATGCCCCCGTTGTCCGCGGAGTCGTACATCGAGCAGGCCCAGGCGTGGTCGCCGCCCGAGCTGCCAGGGTCGATCGTGTGCTCGTGGATGCCGTGGACGATGAGGGAGATGACCTCCCGGCCATCGACGAAGTGCTCGGTGCCGGGGTTACCGACGGATGCGCCGCCCGACCGGCCCCCATGCTCCGGCGAGTTCCTGCACCGAGTTCGAGGACACCAGTCGGCGCGGCTTCCACGCCAGCACGTCGCGGAACGCGGCCTCCGGGGACCACAGCCGCACGAAGTGCTCGCCACGCGTCCACGTGACAAAGGACAGGCTGCCCGAGTCGGTCACCAGGTTGTGGAAGTGCCACGCGACCGTGCCCTCGTCCTTCCCCTCGGTGTTGTCGATCTCCTCGATCTGCGGCAGGTCCGGCTGCTGCTGCCGCCAGTACTTGCCGCAGGAGCGGGCCTGCTCCAGAACCTCGCCAGCCAGCACCGTGCCGGCCGGCGTCAGCGAGTACGTGCACGGGCCGCGGTCCGGGTCGTCAGGCTCAGGGACGATGTTCAGCAGGTCACGACGCTTGAGGCTCCAGGTCACGTCGACCAGCTCGGCGATCTGGTTCGTGGTCTCGCGGTGAAGGATCGTGCGTAGGCGGTCGGACTCGACCCCGGTCCAAGGGTGAGCCAGCGCAAGCAGAAGGACCTGGCGCTCCAGCTTCCGCTCGGGCGTCAGGTCCTCGAACCAGTCGAAGTAGGGCTCGGTCATCAGCGGATGTTCTCTTCGTTCTCGTTGCTGGGCTTGCGCCACTCGAAGACGCCGGGGCTGACGTAGGTCTCCACCAGCTCCCCGTTCTTGATCAGGTCGATCTCGGCCCGCTCCTCGTCGATGAACTCGCGGTACCGCCAGTGCTCGTCCGAGAGCGGCAGCCGGGTCGTATCGAAGGACTGGTCGTGGATGCGCACGCCCTGCTCGCGGGCCGCGTCGACCTCCACCGCGGGCGCGATGCGCCGCTCCGGGCAGTTCTCGCAGTACGCGCCCCATCGCTCCGGGTTGCCCTCGCGCGGGACGAACTCCAAGACGTGCGTCGCCTCGTTGTCGCAGAACGCGGCGCTGCACGTGACGAGCGTTCCACGGCTGCTGAATCGGGGGCCCGACCCGGTCGTCATGCCGCAGGGGAGCTTCACTCGGTTCTGCATGGCTCACCGGTTCCAGTTCTCGCCGTTGGTGACGGCGTCGACGAAGGTCCCGGTCGTGTGCTGCGGCGCCTCGGTCGCGGCGGGCTCGTCCTCGCCGTCCTCCTCGGGCTCGGCGGCGGGCGTGTAGAGCCGGAGGTCCCGCAGGAGATTGCCCATGTCCATGGCCGACTCGGCGATGTCGTCCTCCGCCTGGAGGCGGACGTGGGTCTCGCAGCTGTCGGTACCGATGGCCTCCTCGAAGTTGTCGTGCGGCTTCGCCAGGCCCGTCGCCGACGCCTGCACCTGCTCGATCTGCTCGGCGGTGATCACCACGGACCCCGCCGGGGCGACGATGAGGCCCAGGCCCTCCACCGTGCGGCGCGCGTAGTCCCCCCACGCCTCCTTGGCGTCGGTGAAGTACTTGCCGCACTGCTCGCCGAGGAAGCTAGCCGCCCAGGGCTCCACGCCGTGGCCGTACGCAAGGCGCAGCATCCGGCCGTCGGGCATCGGGGTGCGATCGACGATCGGGCGTCCGGAGTAGAGGTAAGTGTTGTTGGTCTGCATTCCGTTCCAATCACGATGGGGCCCCCGCACCTCGTGTACGGGGGCTCGGACTTTCAGGGGGTGGCTCACGCCCCCGAGGGCTCGATCGAGACCTGCTCCGCGGAGACGCGGCGGCGCACGCCACCCATGTCGCGGATGAGGACGTAGCCGGTGTGCTTGATGCCGTGGTCGTACGGCTCGGTCTCGGTCTCGACCACGGTGCAGGGGGTCATGGGCCGGCCCCAGAGGGCCTTCCCCCCGGCCGGCGCTTCGAGCGTGGCGCCCCACATGTCGGAGGCCCAGAACCGGGTCTTCTCGTCGGCGATCTCCTCGAAGTGCGGGTACTCGCCCACGGCATCCGGGGGGACCATGAAGTTGATCTTTTCGGCCTTGCGGACCCAGACACCGTCGTCGCGCCGTTTCTCCAGCCCGATGGCGGCCAGCACCATGCGGCCCTCGCGGATTGCGGCGGCGTCCTTGTCGTCCAGGTCTTCCAGCCGGTACCCGAGAAACGTGCTGTGGTGCTGCTCGGTGACCACGATGCGGTACATCACACCTCCGCTGGGTAACGAGAAGGGGCCCGGCGAAACTCGCCGACCCCCGTCTGAACTGCTGCTGCTTCTGCCTCACGCGGCGGCGGACGCCCGAGCCTGCTCCTTCCAGGCGGCGTACAGCTCGGCGGCCTTGACCGGGACCATCCACGGGAAGGCGTCCGCCCACTCCCGGTACACCTCGCCGTCGGACTTCTCGTAGTAGGAGTCGCAGGCCGCTTCGGTGATCAGCTCGGGGTTCTCGGCCAGCTCGGTGATGGTCTGCCTGCTGTTGCGCTCGTAGAACATGACCTCGTGCCCGAGCCGCCCGAGCTCGTCGTCGGTGAAGCACTCCTCACACAGGCGGACGCGCTGGCCGCTGAACCTGTGGACAGCCATGACCCGGGCGTTCTTGTAGGAGAACGATCCGCAGCGCCGGCACTTGTAGCCGGAGTCCCCCGACAGGCACCCCTGGTGGATCTCCGACCACTCTCGGGTGACCTCGAAGTCGTCAAGCACCGGGGTAACTTCCGTCAGGGGGCCCAGCCAGCCGCGGGTGTGGTGGTCCAGCTCGACGTACGCGGAGTGCGGCTTGACCGGTCGGCCGCGGTAGATGCCTCCGTTGGCCTTCCGGAACTGAGAGATCTTGCCGTAGTGCATCTCTGTGTGCCCGCTCTTCGCGCTGACCGCGACGCGCACCAGGTCACCGCGCCCGAACGGGCGGCGGTGCTTGTCGACGGCGGACCGCCAGACCTCGGCGTCCAGTGCGGCGCTGTACCCACCGTCGCTCCGCGCGGTGAAGGCGTCCCGCGCGATCCCGGCGATGTTGTAGGCGCTCGGCTCACGCCCCTCCGCCGTCAGGGTCTCCACGATGATGTTGCGCACCGCGCGAATGCTTCCGTACCCGCTCATGCTTCTCCTTCCGAAACAGGGATGGTCTGCTGCGCGCCCGGCGCGGGAATCGAACCCGCGCCTGCACCGTGCCGGGCTGGTCAGGCCGAAACCGGCTCCGCTCGCTCGAAGACCTTGCCGGCGGGCGTGACGACCATGTCGAAGTCCCCGTAGGTCTCGAAGAGCGTCTTGATCGCGTCGCTGAGCTTCGGGGCCTCGAAGGTGTCGCACCAGGACCGGTGGCCCGGCTGGTCATCGATGTACTGCTTGATCTCGTCCTCAGGCATGTCTGCGGTCGTGAGGTCGAGCCTCAGCACGTCGCAGTCCTCGATGTCGATCTCGCCGCCGAGCGTCCAGTTCTGCGCCATCTCGCACTCCTCGTTGTCCATTTCCGTGCCGTAGACCTCATCCGAGATCCCCGGCATATCCCGCATTCCTTCGGCCTTGTCCTGGTAGAGGAACCGGACCGCTTCCTCGTGGTCGTCCGTGGTCGAGTAGTGCATCACGAAGAAGTCCTTCGGGAACTTCTCGTCGTCGTCCCATTCGTAGTCATCCGGGGCCGGTTCGCCCCGGGTCACGACGATGCGGTTGTTGTCGGCGTAGCGACCGGCAAGCAGATAGCCCATGACGGCCGCCTAGAAGTTCGTGTGCGTGTACTCCAGTGCCCCGTCCGGCTTCCGCCGGGCGCGCCACTGGCCGCCGTCTATCTCGGCGATGAACGTCCACTCGTCCGACGCCGCGAGGCCGATCCGTTCCTCGGCCCATTCGTCGACCCAGCACGGCCGCGAGCCGGTGGGCCAGCAGCCGCAGAGGGTGCGGTGCGTCGTCTGAGATCCCGCCCGCAGGACCCAGGCGGCGGCCGTTGCGACGGTGCCCTTGCTCATTAGAGGACCATCCCTTCTGCAGCCCTCACGGGTAGGGTTGTGACCTCTCGGTTCCGGTGGGTGCACGGCCGTTTTTGCGAGCCGCTCGACGGCCAGCATGAGTTCCGCCGGCCCCGCCGGACCGAGGCCGTCTGATCGGCTTCAGGGACACGCCCCGCAGAGGGCCGATTAATGAGCTCCCGGCAGACGACCTCACCACCGGGCAGGTGCTCCGCGAACGGCACAGGAGTACTTCTTTCGTGTTCATCGAATGGGACTGGGCGACCGACACCCACGACGTGACGGTCATGGACGCCTGGGGCAAGCGCATCGACAGGTGAGAACTGGCTCATACCGAGGAAGGGTTCGCCAAGACTCTGGTCCGGCTGGGCAAGCACGGCGCCCCGACGGATCTGCCGGTGGCGATCGAGACGACACGCGGCCTGGCCGTGGACCGGCTGCTGGCCGCCGGGCATCCCGTCGTGCCAGTCCACCCGAGCCTTCCACGCGATGCGCCCGCGCTGGGGCGCTTCCAAAGCCAAGACCGACGCGGGCGACAGCATGAAGCTCGCCGACTACCTGCGCACCGACGGGCACCTGCTGCCCCGCCTGGGGCCCACCGAGCAGGCGACCATGGACCTGCAGGCCCTCACCCGGACCCGCGCCGATCACCTCGAGGCCCGGGTGTCCGCCGTCAACCGCCTCGCCGCTCTCCTCGATGAGCACTGGCCTGGCGGCAAGGCGATGTTCGCCAGCCTCGACAGCGATATCGCGCTGGCCTTCCTGGAGCGATACCCCACCCCTGACTCCGCCGCGGGGCTCACCCCCGGACGGCTCGGAGCCTGGTGCAGGCGCCGCGGCTACTCGGGGAGGAAGTCCGGCAGCACTCAGATGAGGTATGCCGAAAATTCGAATCCCGGCGTACGGGCCGCGTGAGGCACCAGTCCACCGGGCTTCGCCCGTCAGCCAGTTGACGGCCTGTGCGGAGATGCAGTTACGGGGTGCTCGGCGGCCGTCCGAACTCACCGGCCAGCACCGCCATGACGAGCCCGAGCATCTCCACGGTCTCCTCGGCGTGCCGGTCGGTGACCGCGTCGTTGCCGAGTAGTGCTCCGTCGGCGTCTTTGTGCGGCGCGAGCTCGGCTTCGTGGCGGGCCAGCATGACTGCATGCGCGTCGATCAGAGCGTGGAGCACGGCCTGGCCGTCCCCTTCGGGGATGTCGGCGGCTTCGGTGAGGTTTTGGCCCTGCCACATCGCGGCGCAGTGGAGCCATCCGGCCAACTTCTGGATGCGCGCGCTGTATGCGCGGTCCCACAGGTGGAAAGGGATGGCCTGGGCCTCGGTGAGCTGGGTGAGTACTTCGGCGATATCGGCGGGGGCCGCGTCGCGCGGGAGCGCAGCCAATGGAGTTTTGAACACGGCGTTCCTTGTCATGGTGAGTACAGGCGGACGAGACACCGCCGGGGAGGACAGGCAGCGTGGGCTAGCAGAGGCCGGGCGCGGATGTCGGAGGGTGGGGCTACTCCCAGATGCCGGTCACGCACAGGTCGGTGACACTGGGCAGCTCGGACAGGATCGAGTGGAACTCCTGCGGCTCGTACTTCCCCTGGCGCGTAGCCTTGGCCAGTCGCAGCGAGAGATCGATCTTCACGGGAGATTCCTCGTGGTCGCGCGTGGCGATGTATCCGGCGTCCATACACGAGTACTGGACTCTGTCGACGACCGTGATCAATTCACCGAAGGCGATCCGGTCTCTTCGCCGGGGAACGGGGAGCTCGCCCAACTCCCAGGCGAATTCGGCGGTGTGCTCGACCCCCTCGTGTTTGAAGCCGAGGCCGAAAGCCGCGTAGACGCGCACCTCTGCTCTCCTTCTCTGACTGGTCCGGGTAGCGCCCTGTGCACAGCCCGGCGGGGTGGAACGGAATGAAGCAGCGGGAGCCGGCGGACAGGGACTGGTGCATCCGCATCCGTCTCGCCGTCTGCCCTACGGCCGCTCTTCCGCTGGGACTACAGGATCTGGGGAGGCAGCGGGTCTACGCTCCCTCGCTAGCTCAGTACGTGCTACGCCCAGTCGTCGGCGGTGAGCTCAGTTCCGACCTTGACCGTGTAGGACGACCAGCGCACCACCGTGTCCTGGTCGCCGACGATGTTGTAGAGGATCTGCTTGTGGTGCCCGCCGTCGGGATACTCGTGGTATTCCTCGGCATACTCGCGGGCCAGGTCGATAGTCGGGAACGGGATCTCGACTGGCTCTCCATGCCAGAAGTGCGTGGTCAGGGTGCCCTTGACCGGCATGATCCGGAACCGCTCGCCCTCCGGCGGCACCTCACCCTCGTACAGCCATCCATCCGTCGACCCCCAGCCGCGCGCCTTGCCCTGGTACTCGGCTTCGGCTCCCTCAAGCGTCTCGTACTCCGTGATCGTCGCCCTACGCCGCTCGCTGCGCAGGTGGTTGCACGAGTCCGACCAGCCCGGGGTGCGCACGTAGTACGGCTTCGATCTCGGCGTGTAACCCGGCTCCGACTTCTCGCAGCACGGCTCCAGAATGCAGACGGTGAATACGTCCGTCATGAATCCCCTTCCCAGGAAAACAGGACGCGGACCGAACCGCCCGCGCCCAAGGAGTGCACGGTCAGTCGTTCAGCTTCGTGCGCTTGTCCTCGTGCTGCGCAGCGGAACTGTCGAGGTCGGCTGCGGGCTCCGCGTCGTGTCCGTCTGCTGGGTGCTCGGCGTGCGCCCACCAACCGCCGGTCGGGCAGGCGATCCACTGGATCATGGTGCAGCAGGCGCGGCAGGTGGTGTCGGGGTGGGTGATCTCAGGGGCGTACTCGGTGTCCATGGGGGTCCTTCCGGGCGCGGGGTATCCGAGGGGCGGCGTCGACGTGACTGCCGGTGATGACTTCAGTTGCAGGACAGTTCTGTGGCTCGGGACCAACTGCCCATACGGAAACGGATGGTGGTAGCCGGCGGAACATCAGACTTCGGATTCGCCGGATCCGTACGCCAGGCCTCGTAGGCCGCCAGCGTCGTGGATCCCGTTACCAGCAGACACCGGCGAATCGCGGCGATGAGCTGTTCCTGGGTCCACTTCGTCGTCGCATCCTGCAGTTGTTCGGGCTGTGCGACCGTGTCGAGGCCCGCGAGTTCTAGTGCGCGGTTCCAGCTGCCGAAGCGGCGCTCGTAGAGCGGAGCAGACGGGTCTGCGTCCCCACGGCGCTGCTCGAACGTCCGACGTCCGAGGATGCTCTCCCCCTGCGCCAGGCGGATGAGCACTCGGAGAAGCTGTTGGTCGGTATAGACGACCGGACCTGGCTTCATGGGCGCGGGGACGTGCGCAGCATGCATAGTCATGTCCGGTGCTCTCCTTCCGGAATCGGGCGTGCGTCAGAGCAAGGCCACCTGCATGAGCTGTTGTCCGCGGGCGATGGACGCGAGCACCGCGTTGAAGGTCCGAGGGAGCCGACCGCAGCAGGTCGAGTCGTCCATCTCGGCGGCGCGGCACGGCAGTTCCCTGAGCCAGGCTGCGGCCTGCTTGTCGGCGTAGACCGGGTTCTCGCCCTCGAAGACGGTCGCCAGCAGGCCTTCCGGCCATCACTCACGTGCAGCGTGAGCGTCAGCAGATCGACGTCGGCGGTGGCCCGATCAAAAGCAAGGGCAGTCATGGCGAGCAGTCCTTCGTGGGAGGAGATGAGAAGCCCACGAACAGCCGCCCACCAGGGGGCCACCCGTAGCCGACACGCACACGACGTATCGCAGAGCCTTCCGGATCAACTCCGTTGATCCCCAAGCGCCAAACAGACCCGCAGGCACTCTGCGCGCCCGAGTCCCGCTCTGCGCATCCTCTGCATCCTCTATCTCGCGACATCCTGACTCATCACAGGCCATCATTCAATAGGCATTCGCATAAGATGCACTCAGAGACCAGTCGATCCAATCAGACTGGCCGGGCAACAGGAGAGGCGAGGGGAGAAGCGATGAGGACCTGGAGGACGAGGAAGGCTGGACTCTCTGCTGCGGCATTGGCTGCGGCCGCGGGCGTTGCGCTCGCTGGATGTTCCAACGGCAACAGCAGCACGACCAAGGAGACACAGCCGGCGCCTACACCAAGGCCGACCACGATCACTACCAAGGTCACCGACAAGGCTCTCGGCGAGGCGCTGGACAAGCTCGCCCTCCAGGGCGCCGGAAGTTCCAGAAAGGACCGCGGAGCCTGCCTAGCCAGCGCAGCACGGAAGGCGGGAATGCCAGAGGAGGCGCTGGCCTACATCGTCAAGGCTGACGGCGACGACATGGGCGCAGTCATCGACGGACTGAACAAGGTGAGCGAGGACGACGCCGCACTGCTGGCCTCGCGGTCGCTGCGCGAGGACATAGACGCATGTATCGACAAGGCTGCACTTCCGGACAGCAGCAGCCTCAAGGCTCAGGGCTACGCGCCCCCGAAGGCAGCCGCGAAGCCCATACCTGGCAAGCCGAACCTGAAACCGGCTTACCCGGTACGCGCGGATCAGCCGGTCAACTCATCCATCGAGCTCACCAAGGGCCTGGTCTCGATGTTCTCCTCCTACGCCCGGGACGAGAGCCAGAAGAAGACCTACGCGGCGGCCGGCCAGTGCCTGTCGACCGTGGTGCACAACGCGGGCTTCGGCCAGGAGGCGCTGCACTTCTTCGCCGGCGGCGCACCCCTCAGCACCGGGTCGATCGTCGAACACCTGCCGAACGACAAGGACAAGGCGATCTGGCAGTCCCCGAGGTTTACCCAGGAGCTTGTCGACTGCACGACGAACGCGACGCCAACTCCCGCGCCCGGCTCCTGAGCGGGCATCCATCAGACAGACGAAGGACCCGGTGCGACATATCGCACCGGGTCCTTTCTCCTCTCGCCGTCATGCGAAGGTGGGTGGGTTCCACAGCAGATACCCCCGCCCGAGGGGAAAGGAATCGAGCAGGGCCGGCTACTGCGACGATGCCCGCCGGGGTCAGACTGGGCGCGACTGCGACCTTACTGATTATCGAACCCTAACGCAAAGAGCGTAGGCGACTTATCAAGTAGCATTGATAGGGTCGACTGATAGATCAGTCAAATGAGGCAGGGAGAGGCCGCGCATGACCGTCTCACAGGAGTTGGAGAAGACAACGCAGCCCGTGCGCAGCACGAAGAAGAAGCCGCCGGGCGCAACGCAGAGCAGCAGTGGTGGCCGCCAGGGCATGTTCGTCCGGCTGAGCTCGGACGACAAGCAGCGCGCGGAGTACTGGGCCGACAAGCGTGGGTTCTCTTCGGTGAACGAGTACGTGGCCGAGGCGGTGATCGAGAAGATCCGTCGCGAGAACCTCGACTATGACCTCCCGACCCTGGAGATCGCGCGGCTCAACGAGCTCGTCGACCAGGTCGCGGCACTGGCAAAGAACTCGGCGAACCTCGAACGCCTCGTCACCACGGGCTTCGACTCGCTGATCGGGCTCACCCGCGGCGACAACTACCTCTTGGATGACGAAAACGGTGAGCTCACATGAGCCGGGATTTCGCAGAGATGCTGGAGGCGACCACTCCTACCGACGAGGTGATGGAGGTGGACACGTCCTTTCTTGACGCCTACAGGCGCGGCGGGAGCGAGGAGCTCAAGCGTGTCCAGGCCCAGGCGGCACAGCCTGAACCTGAGGCGGCAACGCCCGAGCCGGATGTGCAGTTCGATGAGGCTGGCGACGTCGACTCTCAACTCAAGGTTGAAATCCCACAGGCTGATCTCGACGTGGAAGCCGGAGCGGATCGCCCGAACCTGGAGCCGGACCACGAGCCCGACGCCGGCGACTCCGAGCGGGCCAGCGGATCCGATCAGCGCGGTGGTGCCGGCGGCGGACAGAACACCGCTGACGGGGTGCTCCCGGGCGGTGCACCGGCGAGCCCTGCGGTTGATGCCGTTCCGCCCCCCGGGGCGCAACCGGACGTCGAGGACGCCACCACAGCAGAAGTCGCTGCTCATGACGTCGTCGCCGCACCGGATGAACCCGAGCATGTATCGCCTGGATCACTGCAGCTCACCGACCACCAGGACGCCGTGCAGAGCGCGGCCTCGAAGGGGGGCTCGGGCAGCACAGCCGAGACCTCCACGCTCCCCCAGTCGGGCTTCCGGCTCGCCGGTGTGCAGAGCCAGCCGCACATCAAGGCGCTGCCCGAGAGCATCATGAACGCGCTGCGGGAGCAGCTGCGAGCAGCCGCGGTCCGCGAGCTGGGCGTGAACGACAACGCTGCTCGGGAGTTCAGCCGGCGGCTGAGCCAGGGCACGCTGGTGACGGCGTTCCTGCTGGCGCAGCTCGACCTGCACCTTGATGCCGATCCTGCCACCGAGCGTGCCGTCGAGCTGTTCCGCTCCCGCGACCCGCTGTTGGGCAGCGTGGTGGCACGCCTGGCGAACATCGAGGCCGCTGAACGCGAGCGGGACGGGTTGCTGCGCAAGCTGTGCGCCGAGTTGGGCGAGGTGCGCCAGACCAGCGCGGTGGTCGAGCAGGCGCTGGCGTACTCCATCGCCGACCGTACGGAGAACTTCCTGCGGGGCTCGCACAACCTCCACGACGCGCCGATCACGCACAAGGAGGCGATCTACTTCCGGGACAAGGCCCGGGAGGCGACCAGGAAGCAGTTGAAGCTTGAACGCGAGCGGGAAGGACGGCCGATTCGATGACCGCGACGAGCAAGGAGAAGCTCTTTCCCGCCCGGCAGCGCTGCAAGACGTGCGGTCAGGGTCTGGGCCTCCACACCCAGGAGACCCGGTGCACCTCGGCCTGTACTGCATTCCGCGGTGTGCGGGTATGGCCGCGCCAGCCTCGCAGCCCGAGGACGCGCCGCGCGGATGCCGGACACAGCGCGAAAGGCGTGGGCCTTCAGGCGCCGCTACCGGAGCGAGCAGGAGATCCCCGCGAAGCTCCGGGAAGACGCGTCGATGAGCTGGTACTGGTGCGAAGAGAGCTGTGGCGCGATCCACGTCGGCCACACGCGCATGGGCGAGCGGGAGAAGTTCCGGATGTTCGAGGACCTGACCGCGGACCTGCCGGATCTGCTGATCAAGCTCAAGGGTCAGGCCACGCGCAAGCACGTCGCCGAGGTGGCCGGTGTGCGGCCCATCCGACCGAAGGAGCTGGAGGAAGGTCTTAAGCACCCGTAAGGACTCGAGACTCTCGGCAAGGTGCTGCGGGTGTACTGCGTCCGGCTTGGCGTGGCGTTGCCGACTGGGCGGTTACAGCGCTCGACAGATGGCGACCCCGAGAGGCACAGCATCTCGGGCCTTCTCCTTTTACGACGAGCGGCGATTGCTCGAACAGCGCGCCGGGGCCCGGCACTCTCTACATGCCCTTCGCGCCATTCAAAGTCTTTTCGGACTCCTTTCGACTCTCATTCGCCCATCCTCTTCGAGTAGGCTCGTACTCGTTTCCAAGTGAACGACGAGAAGGAGTCAACATGGTCGCGATCGTGGTCGCCGAGAAGCCGAGTGCAGCAAGGAACATGGCCAGCGCCCTCGGCGGGACGAAGGGCAGCTACAAGGGCACGCCCTACGAGGTGGCGAGCCTGAGGGGTCATCTCTACGAGTTCGCCCAGCCGCACGCGATGGTGGACGCCTCGCTCGCGGACGCCTATCAGAAGTGGGACCTGAGCAATCTTCCGTGGAACCCCCAGGATCTTTCGTGGAAGCGCGAGCCGCAGAAGAACGTCGCGGACGTTATCAAGGCGCTGCGCAGCGCGCTCGGCCGCGGCGACGAAATCGTCATCGCCACGGACCTGGATCCGTCCGGCGAGGGAGATCTACTTTTCTGGGAGGCGATCGACGAACTTGGCTTCCATGGCGCGCGGTTCAGCCGCATGGAGTTCACCGACGAATCGAAGGCCTCGATCCAGAAGGCCTTCGAGCAGCGCCGACCTGTGAATTCCATGCAGGACGAGGGCGACTACCGCAAGGCGATGTACCGCTCGCAGTGGGACTTCCTCTCGATGCAGTTCACCCGTATCGCCACGGCGATGGGCCGCCAGTCCGGCCAGGACCTCGTGCTGCGCCAGGGCCGGCTGAAGTCGGCGATGGTCTCTCTCGTCGGCGACCAGCAGAAGGCCTACGACGCGTACGTCAGGAAGCCGTTCTTCCAGAACCGCTTCCGCGACGAGAACGACGTCATGTACACGAACCCGGACGAGCCGCGGTGCGACCAGAAGGGCCAGGTGTCGCAGCAGTACGGCTCTTCCGCTGTCGTCCTGGACAGTAAGGCGGACAAGAAGGCCGCGCCGCCGAAGCTGCTCGACCTTGCCTCCCTGTCTTCGATGCTCGTTGGCAAGGACGTGAAGGCGAACCTGACGCTCTCGACCTACCAGAAGATGTACGAGGACCAGGTTGTCTCGTACCCGCGTACGGAAGACAAGACGATCACGCCTGAGCAGTTCAAGGACCTCGCGCCGCTGGTCGACAAGATCGCCGCTGTGGTCGGCGTAGACGCTGGACTTCTGACGCACCGCCAGCCTCGGCCCACGCACGTGAAACCCCAGGGCGCGCACGGCGCGAACCGTCCGGGTCCGAAGGTGCCCTCGTCGCTGGACGAGGTCGAGCGCAAGTACGGCAAGGCCGGGCGGCTCATCTACGAGATGCTCGCGAAAAACTACCTGGCCATGCTCGCCGAGGACTACCTCTACGAGCAGCAGAAGGGCCACGTGGAAAAGTACCCGGACTTCGTCGGCATCGCCAACGTGCCCAAGATCCCCGGCTGGAGGGCCGTGTTCGACCCGGACGCCGGCGACGACACGGACGAGGGCGACGGGAACGAGTCCGGCAAGGGCCTGGGCCAGAACGCTAAGCCGTTCATCTTCGAGGGCGCGAACAAGCGCTCCGAGCACCCGACGATGAAGTGGCTCATGAAGCAGCTTGAGAAGCGCGACGTGGGTACAGGTGCGACCCGCACCTCGACGTACTCGGAGGTCACCAACGATAAGGCGAAGTACCCGCTGCTGACCGAGAAGGGCCGGAAGCTCAGGCTGGCGCAGGCCGGCGAGTTGAGCTGGAGGCTCCTGCCGGGCACGCGCATCGGCGATCTCGGGCTTACTGAGAAGGTCTACGCCGACATGCGCGACATCGCCGCTGGGACGGCGACCGCCCAGGAGCGCCTGGCCGTCGTCGCCGACTGGGTGCGCGAGGACATCGCCACGATGACGAAGAACGCCGCGTCCATGCGCGCTGAGCTGGGCCTGAAGGAGCAGGTCGGCGCCGCCCACGCCGAGGGCGTGTGGCAGGCCGCTCCAGGTGGCTCGAAGAAGGTCGCCTTCAAAAGGGTCTGGTCGGGCCACATGTTCAGCGATGACGAGGTGACGAAGCTGCTCGCGGGCGAGACGATCTCGTTCGAGGCGAGGTCTAGGGCGGACAAGCCCTTCACGGCCACCGGCGCGCTCGGCGTCGGCGACTTCAAGGGCCGCAAGTTCGTCGGGTTCCAGCTGGAAGGGCTGGACACGCCGACGAAGTGGTCTGGTCGGACGTTCACGCCGGCGGAGGTCACCGAGCTTCTGGCGGGCCAGGCGCTGGAGATCGACGACTTCGTGAGCGCGAGGACAGGCAAGGCCTTCGGCTGCAAGGTGAGATGGGACGCGAAGGCTAAGAAGATCGTCCCGGACTTCGGCTCTGGCGACGAGCCGCCTCGGTCCTGGTGCCAGGTGACCTTCACCGATGCGCAGCGCAGGGACCTGGCGGCAGGTAAGACCATCCGGGGCACGGGCTTCGTTTCGGCCAAGGGCAAGACCTTCGACGCGGAGGTCGCCTGGAAGGAAGAGGGTGGCAAGAAGAAGATCGTCCCGTCGTTCGGTTGATGCCGGACGGGCACTGACGAGTAGCAGCGGGCCCGGGATCTCGGGGCCCGCTGCTGCCTTTTTGCGACAGCGGCAGCGACCGCATGAGGATGCGATGGGGACGATGACCGGAGTCGTTCGATCCATGCAGGTAGGTCCGTTACCACACTTAGGATCGCTAGGGTTCTGGGGTGACGAATGCCCCGCACCGCCACTCGACCTGCTGTGGACACGAGCGCCTGGCCCCGTGCGACGATGCCCACGACGCCTACCGGCAGCTCGCCGCCTGGACCGCCGAGGGGTCCCCGTACAAGCTGGCCTCCGGCGGTTTCTCCGCCGAGGCTCGCCGTCACTACCGTGCCTACACCACCGCCTGGCTCAACTGGTGCGACCTCAGAGACAGACTCGACCCCTACGCCTGCGCACGGGCAAACATCGGGGTGTGGATCTCTGACGAGCACGAGAGCGCCGTCCTTGCCACCCGGGCCGTGATGGTCTCCGCCGTCACGAGCTTCTACCAGCACCTGCTCGCTCTGGGCGTCACCGACGGGGTCGACACCGAACTCACCCGGGCCCGCCTCGCCGGGGCCCCCGTGCCGGCCGACCCCAAGCGCACCGGCTTGAGGGGAGACGGCCCGAGGTGGATGATGCACGCCGCCGACCGTCTGACCGGCCGCGACGCCCTGCGCGACCGGGCCCTGATCTACCTACTGCTCAACAGCTACTTCGGGCACGAGAAGCTACGCCCCGGCACGATCCTCGCCCTCGATTTGGAGGACCGGGTCAACGAGGGCTTCCGAACCAGCTGGAAGGTGCGGCCCAAGAACGCCGAGGACACCGCCCTGACCACCGTCACCGTCAACCGGGACGCCGCCCGCGCGTTGGACGTCTACGTCGGGTGCACCGTCGCCGGGACGTACGAGCCCGACCCGCTCACCGGCCGTGTCATCAGCCCAGCCCGCGGCACCTACCTCTCTCGGGGCGCGCTGCTGACCGGGTCTTCCAACCGGGCTCGGGGCGCTCGCCTGGCCCGCTCCGACACGATCAACCGGATCGTGCGCGCCGTGGTGGCCTCCCACGAGGAGTTGGCCCCCTACGCGGACGTGCTAAGCGCCGACTTTATCGCCGCGACCCCGCCACCGGGCAAACGCCCCAGGGACGGCGAGGGAGGCAAAGGGTAGGGAGGCCTGGGCCATCTGAAGCTGAGGGCGCCGACGGCGTGCTGGGCGTCGAAGTCGCGCTAGGCGATCAGCCGCCCCATGGTCATCTTCGATCGGACCGGGGCTTCGGAGTTCGGCGGGGTGAGCCGCTTCGCCCACGGCTAGAACCTGCGGCCGTCATGGCCGGGCGGGGCGGACCTCTCCACCACTGCCCCCGGGGATGCGCGACACCCCTAACAGGTGCCCCTGCCGGCCTCACCCCCCTTGACACCGACCCGCCAAAAGACCCTCGCCCAGGACGGCTCAGCCGATGCGCTGGCCGAGCTCGACCTGGGCGACGACGTTCCGCGCTTCGAGGCGGTAGCGATGGGCTGAGCGCCTCCGCTCCCGCGGCCCGACCGATCTGCCGGCCGATCAGATGACACCCAACGACTCGGACTCACTAGTCCGAGTCGTCCGACGTTACCATTGAAGCCCCTTTCACATCGACCCGAATAGCCTATCTAGGATAGGATGCCATCCGCACACCTCATACATGAAGGCTTTTCGACGGGTTAAGCAATGGCCATTGCAGCCACAGGGGGAGATGAGAGATTCATGGCGAAACTGTCCTATAAGGTGCCGAGTTCGCTGAACAGGAGCTTCCTCGACCACGAGATCACGCTGGCCAAGGGAGGCTGGGCGGCGAAGCCCTCCCCGATCAAGCAGCTGCTCTTCTTCGGCGGCGGCATCCTCGCCCTGCTGTGGTTCAGCACGTCGACGTTCGTCGCAAGCTCGGGCCCAGTCGCCATCACGTTCTTCGTCCTCTGGGGACTGGCTGCGATCGCCTATTTCGGCGGGCTGATGAAGACGAAGGAACTGCGCATCATGCGGGTGCCGGCCTTCCTGGCGTATCTGCCCCGCAAGGCCCGCCACGTCTTCACCCGTCGTACCTCGAACCCCACCGACTTCTACTCGATCGTCGGCATCGACGGGATCGACGAGGACGGGCTGATCCACTTCTCCGACGGCGGCGAAGGTCGGGTCTACCTGGTCGTCGGCTCGGCGAGCTATCTGCTCTTCGACGAGGACCGGATCGGGATCCTCGACCGGGTCGACTCCTTCTGGCGCAAGGTCGAGACGACCTGTGAGCAGACCTTCATCACGACGAAGGAGCCGCAGCGGATCTACCACCAGGTAGCGAACCTGGAGAAGCGCAACCAGGCTCTGCAGGTCCGTGACCCCGATCTGATCGAGCTGCAGAACGAGCAGTACGACATCCTCACGCAGCACGTGGGCGGGAAGTTCCCCTCGATTCACCAGTACCTGCTGCTCAAGGGCAAGAACGCCGACGCGCTGCGCAAGGGGCACCAGGTCCTCCAGGCCGAGGTCGGCGGCTCCACTCTCATGATCAAGGAAGCCACGATGCTCGATCGCGAGGAGGCCGAGCCGATGCTGCGGGTCTTCTACCGGGGCATCGACGACGAACTGCTCAATCTCAAGGCGTCGCTGAACTGATCAGCGCCAGGCCGACCCACATGACGAGGAACGAACGAAGGACACCATGGTGCTGATGACGAAAGTCCGGGCACAGCTCGGCATCCCGGGAAAGAAGCCTGACGAGACGAATGAGACCGCGGAGCTTGTGGTTGCTGATCCGCGCCCGGACGGCGCTGCTCAGGCTGAGGGCGTGCAGGACACTGCGGCAGCTGACGGCGTGGCCGATGAGGCCGCCGAGCCGAAGAGGAACTGGTGGCAGCGTCGCCGGGAGGTGAAGCACCTCCAGGGCACGTTCGACGCCTATCCGCATCTGCTCGCGCTGAAGCCGAGGGAGAAGTACCTCTTCCGCTCGGACTACTTCCAGGTCGACGGCTCGGTCGCCTGCATCATGGCGTACTTCCACGACGACGCCGCGCACGACAACTTCGCCGCCTTCTGGGGCATCGATCGGATCCCGGACGGCCTGGACGAGCGGGTCACCGCGGTCGTGCTTGAGCAGGTCAAGCGGATGGACGACAAGCGGATCGATTCCTATACGAAGCAGTCGGAGAAGCTGGAACGGCTCGATGCCAACGAGCAGGAGGAGACGGGCACGACTTCCTCCAAGCGCAAGGCCGCGAAGATCTCCGGTGACCTCGGGGTCACGATCGGAGAGCTCCAGGACGGCGCGAGCTACCTCTCCGTGCACAACCGGCTCTTTCTCAAGGCCCCCGACCTGGCGACCCTGGATGACACGATCGACCGGGTCACGCGCCTGTACATCGACCGCTTCGGCACGCTGAAGGCTGCGCCCTATGCCGGCGAGCAGCGCCAGGAACTCTCGGGCCTGTGGAAGAACAACGAGAAGAAGAAGGGCAAGGGCTTCCACTTCACCTCGACCGAGCTGGCCGGCTCGTACTCGCTGGTGACCAACGGCCTCAACGACAAGGGCGGCGAGTACGTCGGCTACATGGTCGGCGACGTCAACAACAGCGCCGTGCTCATGGACGTCAACGCCTACGACCATCACGTGATCGTCGCTGACGCCACGCTCAGCGAGTACCTCGACCGCCAGCGGGTGGCCAACATGTGGTGCTCGAAGATCTCGCAGGGAACGCTGCTGAACAACGGCCAGGTCGTCCACCTCGTCCTTGACGGAGCGAACCTCGACAAGCTCGGCCCGAAGTTCGAACGGCTTACTTCGCGCGTGGACCTGAACCAGGGCGACGTGAACATGTTCGAGATGTTCGGCGAGGAGGAGGACGAACTGACGGTCTTCTCCGCCCAGATGGAGAAGCTCAAGCTGATGTTCGAGCAGCTCTACGAGACCACCGACGGTGCCGTCGGCTCGATCATCCGCAGTGCCCTCGAAGACACCGCCACGGACTTCTACATCGAGCAGGGTATGTGGCGGCACAACGCCAAGGAGCAACGGCACCGCCTGCGTGTGGTGAACATCCCGCACACCCAGGTGCCGCGCCTGCAGATGTTCGTCTCCTACCTCGCGACCGCTCACAAGGCGCTGCTGAACTCCAGCAAGACCGACGCGGACCAGCTGCGGGCGTACAACGTGCTCAAGGGCATCGCCAACGCGATGCTGAGCACCAACGGTGACCTCTTCAACAACCACACGGCCTCGGCTGTGGACGGGGTCCGGGACTCCCGGCGCGTGTTCTACGACTTCTCACGGCTCATGCGCCGCGGCAAGGGCGTGGCGATGGCGCAGCTGGTGAACATCGTCGGCTTCGCCGTCGGCAAGCTGGGGCTCGGCGACACGGTGATCATCCACGGCACCGAGCACATCGACGACCGGGTGAAGAAGTACATCCAGGACCAGTTCGACCACATGCACGAGCGTGGCGGCCGAGTGGTCTACAGCTACAACGACGTCGACAAGATGCTGGCCGACAGCGACTTCAACAAGTTCGACGCTGCGGACTACACGCTCTTCGGCCCGATGCGCGACGGAACGGTGGCGGCGTACCAGAAGCAGCTGCACCAGCGGATCCCGCCGGATCTCGCCCAGCTCATCACGACCAAGGGCGAGAACCTCACGTACTTGCGCCGGGGCGTCTCCAACGTGGTCTTCCACCTGGATTTGGCACTGGGAATCAACCCCTACCGCGAGGCCCAGCGCAGGCAGGTCCGTCTGGAGGCGGCCAGGGCCGAAGAGGCGGCGCGGATGGACGCGATCATGCACGACAAGCCAGCACCGGGCGCGAACCTCACCAGCATCCGGAAGCACAGCGAGGGCGGCGACGGTGAGGCTGACGCGGGCCAGGGCGACGCGAGCAATCACAACGACGGCAAGAGCCTGCCGCAGCCCGAGAACGGCGCAAGGCGGCCGGCAGAGAGGCCCAGGTCGAAGAAGCTGGTCAAGGCATGAGCGGGGTCAGCCCTGAAACGAGGGCGAGGAGTAGAGGAGAGACGATGAACGGGACGATCACGGCGGTGGCGAGGCTGCGTGCCTGGGCCGGTCACAGCGGTGGTGTAGCCCACCCGGGCAGGCTCGCGCGCGGGCTCGCCCTCGTGCTCCTGGCGGCGCTGCTCGTGCCGGTCTTCTTGATGGCGACCTCTTCGCCGGCGTCCGCGGACGACAAGAAGGAGCGCGACAACTACAGCCTCTACCAGCTGGCCTCGAACGCGAGCTCGTACTTCAGCGAGAAGAACTCGCCGCAGAACGACAAGGGCATGCACGAGAACTGGAAGCCGGTCACGTCCAGCCCGGCCTCGGGCGGTTCCATACTCGGCTACGCCGACCCGGAGTTCAGCCTGGGAAACATCGTGGGCTGGTTCTTCGCCGAGGTGTCGGGGTCCTCGCAGACCGTTACCTACAAGACCCTGGCCGCGAAGGATGACAAGGGCAACGCGAAGTACTCGGGCATGCTCGACTACGCGCACTTCGGGGCGGCCAACAACGACCTTGGCCTGGACACGATGTCCTCGGGCATCGGCGGCCAGATCGTGAGCGTAATCGGAGGGTCGATCATCTGGACCCTCTACGCCCTGGCGCTGGCGGTCGGCACGCTGTTCTACGTCATCATCCAGTTCCTGAAGCTCATCAACCCCTTCACGTGGTTCTACAGCGCGGTCGCGGCGGTCAATCCGACACTTGCCGAGGGTATGACCGGAGGTGATACCGGAGGCGGCGCGCTCTCGGGTCTACAGCACTGGATCAGCGGCTGGTACGGCCTGCTCGTCGATATCTCGTGGCAGGCGCTCGTACCGATCTTCATCGGCGTCCTGCTCATCGGCCTGGTCATGTTCAAGAAGATGGACCGGGGCTCGGCGATCAAGAAACTCATCGTGCGCGTCGTCTTCATCGGCGTCGGCCTGCCGCTCGTCGGGTCGATGTACTCAAGCGTGCTCGGAAAGTTCGACGACTCCGTTCTTGGTCAACACGCCGGCCCGACGCGCGTCGTGCTGAGCACCTACGTCGACTTCGAGGCGTGGATGATGAACGACCGTCTGGGGATCCCGGACCAGGCCACGGTCTCCTGGAACGGCGACCAGGCGAGCCCGGACGCGATGATGTCGGTGCGCACGAGTGCGCTGGCGATCAACAAGCAGTCCCACGGGGCGACGTTCAACGGCATCAATATCGGAACGAAGGCCAACGACGCCGAGTCGGCGTGGAAGGACGGCACCGTCTCCGTCACCGACGGCAGTGCCTCGGACGACTTCAAGGCGGTGTTTTCGACCTTCGGGATCATCGGCAAGTACATCTCCAGCAGCGAGGTAGCGGCCTCCGACTTCGAGTCGGGGATCAAGAGCTCGATCACGCAGCTGGACGAGAGCTCGGATGTCAAGAAGAGGTGGTTCGTCGACAAGAGCAGCTACGGCGACGTGAAGGAGTTCGGTGAGGAGAAGGGGCCGAAGCCGGTCGATCACCCGGTAATTTCGACCGACGGCACGGGCCTGACCTCCTCTCATCCTGGTACGGACTCGACAGTCTTTACGACGACGGGGACGAAGGCCGGCTGTGGCTTTACGGTGGGCAAGACGCCCTCCTCGTGCAACCTGTCCCCGCTGACGGCGTACAACTACCTCAACACCGGGTTCAGCCCCAGTTCGCTGACCATGTACTCGTCGAACAACGCCACCAGCGGGTTCACCCGCGAGAGCCACATGGCCGTCAGCCAGGTGGGTACGGGGCCGGCGAAGTTCATGTACTGGAGCAACGCAGCCACGGTCCTGGGCTCCATCGTCCTGCTCGGCTTCTGGTACGCCATCGGCATGCTGGCTGGCTCGGTTAAGCGAATCTTCGGCTTGGTGGCCGCCGTGCCCTTCGCGACGCTGGGCGCGATGCAGGCGATCGCCAAAGTGATCGTCTACTCCATGGCGCTGATACTGGAGGTCCTCCTCACGCTGTTCGTCTACCAGTTCGTCTCGGAGTTCCTGATCTCGGTCCCGGACATCATGGCTGGCCCTGTGTCGAGCTTCATGAGCCCGGGCGGCTTGTGGGGCAGCGCTGCGCTCGGCGGGATCATCGTGGTGATCCTGACCCTGATCTCCTCGCTGGTGATCATGGGCATCACCTTCGCCCTGCTCCGGGTGCGCAAGACTGTGCTGCAGGCGATGGACGAGGTGGTCACCAAGCTCGTGGACAAGTTCCTCGAGACGAACACCACGCCGAAGCCGGACAAGGGCGGGCTGATGCCTGCTCTGGCCGCGGGTGCGGGGACCGGAGCGGGTATGGCCATGGGCAACAAGCTCGCCAACGGGTTCAACAGCAAGACCAGCGGTCCGGCGTCCCCGAGCACGGGCAAGCCCGCGGGCAAGACGGCGTCGACGAACGCCGGCGGTACGAACGGTGACGCCATGACACTGACCGCTGGTCAGCAGCCGCTGGCCCTCGGGGATGACGGCCAGGATGGACCGGATGGCCCGGACAGCCCGGCGCTGGATGGTGGTCCTGGTGGTGGGGGCTCCGGCGGCGGCAGTGACGACGTCAAGGCTCTGCCGGTCGGCAGTGGTCCCGCCGGTGCTCAGGGCGCGCCCGGTAGCGAAGGACCCGACGACAAGGGTAGTCCGCTGCAGCTGACGAGTGGTGGAGCGGGCAGCTCGCGCTCGGACAAGCAGACTGCGCAGGGGCTGAGCAACCAGGGCGGCCTGTCGATCCTCGGGTACACCTCGGACGGCAACAAGGTCATCGCCGGTGAGGTTCTGGCCTCGTCCACGGATCCGTCAAGCTCTCGCCGTGGGGCTCAGGGCCAGAACAGTGTGGGTAGCACCGACGCTGTGACCACCAGCGGCGACCGTAAGACTGTCGCCGGTCAGACGGGACCGACCCAGTTCGGCACGGGCTCCCAGGGTGCGCAGAGCCAACGGGGCAGCAACCAGCAGGCTGCACCACAGCGCTTCAGCGGCGACGCTGTGCCTGCTCCGGCTCCTGCTCCGACGCAGTCGGGTGCTCCGAACACGAGTCCGACGCGCTCCGCTCAGGGCACCCCTGCCCCGGCTCAGGCCCAGACCCCCATCCGGTCCCGGGCACGGCAGGAGCAGGCCGAGGCGCAGGCGAACCGTGACCGGCTGCTGTCCGTCATCAACGCCCGCCGCGACGGCGCCTCGGCTCCGAGGCAGCCAGGGGCCGGCGCTCCGGCTGTGGGTCAGACTCCGGCTGCGCCTGGTGCGCGGACTCCGGCTCGGACGCAGGCAGCGCGTCAGCCGGGTTCGATCCAGGCGTCGACGTCGACGCCGCGCCAGACGCCTGCCCCGCAGCCTCAGGCTCAGGCTCAGGCTCCGCGGCCGTCGGCTACTGCACCGGCTCCTTCGCCAGGGCGGGCTCCGGTTCCGCGCCAGGTTGCCGATCCGGTGCCTCAGAGGGCGGAGACCCCGGAGCCGCAGCAGCGGCCGGCGGGTGGTCTTCGCCGTGGCCGACGCGAGAAGCCGCAGAACTGATCGGGCGAGTGTGGAGGGCTGACGCACCCGGTGAGGATGATCGCGATGGTCGTTCTCACCGGGTGCGTCCCCCTTTGAGCAACGCGAGGAGAAGGGAGGAGCATGAGGCTCGGTTCGAGGCTTCGCGGCGAGTTTCCGCGTGGCTGGTGGCGCTCGGCGCGATGGTGCCTGTGGTGCTGATGGTGCTGCTGACTGGGTGGTGTCTGTCCAACATCGGCGTCAGCGCCGTGGTGTTCGTCGTGGTGGCCCAGTCGAGGATTCGGAGGCCAGCAACGTGGGCCGAGCCCGGTTTCGTCGAGCAGCATGCCCCGAAGTACGGCCGACCGCCGGAGACGATCGAGGAGTACCGGGCGCAGCAGCTTCAGGAGTAGGCGTCAGAGGCTTGATCAGCCAGGAATGACAGAACCCCGTGAACGCGATGTCCACGGGGATCTGTCTTGTTGAGGCGGCCGAGCGGGACGTCGACGCTACTTCCCGCACTTGGTCTTGAAGCCGTCCAGCAGAGCCTTGCCAGCATCGGAGTTGTCACGTACGTACGCGCTACCGCTGATGCTGATCGAGGTGTCGCTGGTTGAGATGGACTCGCTGCCGGTCCGCTTGTTACGGCTGTCCTCTCCGGCGACCGTCCAAATGATCTGGGACTGATCCTTGTTGAACTCGCCGGTGCTGGTCACGCCCGGCTTCTCGTAGACACCATCGCAGGTGTACTCATGATGCGAGACACTGTTGCCCTTGACGACCAGCTGGCCGAGTTCGGACGTGCCGTTGACGTCCTTGACGTAGTAGGTACCGTCGAGCTTGCTGCCGCTGCCGCTGTCGCTGCTTCCGCTGCAGGCGGTGAGTATGAGTGAGCCCGCGGCCAGGGCCGCGATGGACACGGCGATCTTGGCCCGCGTCCTACGTGCGGTCCTGGTGATGCTCATGAGGTTCCCCCTTCGTTCGTTCTGGATAGTCGGTTTGAGATAGAAGACCAGTCAAAATAACCTACGGATAGGTGACTTTGGCTGACCGGGACCGCCTGTCAGGCGCCTTCTCGGAGGCTGTCGAGCCGATGCTCAGTCAGCGCCAGCGCGACCTCTGACTGGTTGAGCGCGTGTTCGCCGTCCTGAATGCGCCACTGCAGAAGCTGCACGGGCGGGGCGTCTGCTTCTTGGTCTGCCAGGTCGCCAAGCTCGCGCAGTTCTGCGTACGCACCCTGCAGTTGCTCTTCGTGGTGTGCTGCACGGACCCGGAGACGGGCGAGTCGCTCTTTCAACCAGCTCACCCGCGACTGGTGGTCGAGCGTCGTCTTCCCCTCGAGCCAGGCACGGAGCTCGGTCTGGTCGACGTCGCTCGGGAGCCCGGTGGCAAAAGGCCCCTCGGGTTCCGGCATGTCGATGGGGATGTGAGACAGCAGCACGGCGGGGGTCGTGTCGAGCACATAGGCGATCGCGACGAGATCGTCGACGGTCACGGAGCGAGTACATCGCTCCATCTCCGCGAGTGCGTCGGCCGAGATCGGGTGACCGAGCATCAAGAGCACGTAGGCCAGCTCGTCGATGGTCAGCTCGCGCAGCTGGCGGTAGTGCGTGATGGCGTCGGACACGGCAAGAGATGTGGGAAGGGGCGACGGCATGCATCGATCATAGGCGTGCTCGGCGGGGCCCCAGGTGGGTTGTCGCGTACTCCCTAGCCGTCGTCACATAGACACTCATAGAGGCCCGGGAGCAGTGCTCGATGCAGCGAGATCAGCGGGCTTGCGGATGCCTGTGGCGATTACTGGCTCGGCCATGACCGGCAGCGCACGGCGGACGCCGGGCACGACAGCAGCGAGAAGCGGTCAATGCCGGATCTCGAAGGCTCACGCAGGGCGCCGCGCTCCCAGGACCCAGGTGCCGTTGCTGGGGCTGTGGGGCAGCCTCGCCAGCTCAAGGGCCGTACCCGGTTCGGCAGTCGGGCTGTGGGGTCGCCGAGGCTCGGGGCCGCCCTGTTGCCACAAGGGTCAGCAGAGGTAGAAGGTAGAACAGAAAGCGTCCCTCCTCATCTGGGTTGAGGAGGGACGCTGTCGTGTTGTCAGTTCATGCCTCTGCCAGGTGGGTTAGACGGCGGGACCGAAAGAGTTCGCGGTCGCTGCCCCGACGAAGTCCGTCCACGTCTGCGCTGTGAAGCCAAGGTGTGGCCCGTCAGCGTTCTTCGAGTCACGGACGAGGACCTCCCGAGAGACCCGGACGGCGCACTCGATGCAGTCACCTCCGTTCTGACCGCTGTAGCTGCTCTTCCACCAGATCAGCTCATTCTCCAAGGGGGACGCTCCCATCAACTTGTTTCACATCCGCCAGGACGGCGGCTACCAGGCATCGGACCTGGAGGTCTTACAGTCAGAGTCTCCCCTAGGCCTATGCAGGGCCATAGCCGAGGCGGTCAGGGCCGGCGGGCCTGCGACCCTGCTGTGCTCGCCTCCGGCACGCCCCGTCTGATGATCGCTTCGGACTTATAGGTTCGATATGGCCGACTGGATCATCTGCTCAGACTCCTCCGCGGAAGCGGCAATCTCGCGGAGCTTCTGGAACGCGGCGCTAAACGGAGCGACGGCTGAGATGTCCGACAGCACGCCGCCATCTACGAGGTTCTCCAGGTAGGCAAGGTCCCCAACCGTCTCGTCCTCGAAATCGAGGAGGGTGAAGGGGCCATGCATCGCGGGGTGGGCTCCAACGCCGAACGGCAGGACGTGCACGCTGACATGATCAGTGGCCCCGAGCTTGAGCAGTCGCCTGAGCTGTCCCTGCATGATCTCCGAGCTGCCCACCGGCCGTCGGATCACTGCTTCATTCAGGACGATCGTTACGGAAGGAGGCTGCGGTCGACCGAGGATGCTCTGACGCTTGAGCCTGACTTCAGCCTGAACTTCCTGGGTCTTCTCATCGGCATCCGAGAGGCCCAAGATCACCCGAGCGTACTCGGGATCCTGGGCAAGTCCTGGAACGAACTCCGACTGGTAGATGCCGATGGTCTTAGCGGCGGCCTCCAGACCCAGGTATGCCTGGAACCAGGCAGGGATCGTGCCCTTGAAAGGCTTGAGATCCCACCAGTCCTTCCGCGTCTTCGTGATCTTGGCGTAGTTCTCCAGCTCCTCACGCAGCTCAAGTGGAGCCTCGTACAAGTCGCAGAGCAGCCGGACATCGCCGATCTCGACTGCAGTGTCCTTGGTCTCCAACCGCGTCATTCGGGCCGTCGACCAACCGAACTGCTTGGCTACCGACGACGCTGTCAGGCCCCTGGCATCCCGCAGCTTGCGAAGCTGCAGCCTGAGCAGGATGCGGCACAAGGCGACCGATCTGTCGTCCGTCCCAGCCATCTTGTCTCCCTCATCCGTGACTTGTCGTCAGTCTGACGGTTCATGAGGCGTCCATCAACGCCCGGCGGTTCGAAGTGACGATAGTCGCCACCCTGAGCGCCAGACACCAAGAAGAAGCGCTCTGCGAAATTTTCGCAGAGTTGCTTTACGGAGCGAAGAGACCGCTGCAATACTCCAGAGGTCGCAACAGTTGGCAGTTGATCGCTCACGGTTGGTAGGCGCTGACGTGCGCCGACCGTGCCATCTCGACGCGAGGACTCCCCTCATGCCCCTCAGCTCGCATGCCCCCGCTCAGTGCGGGGAGCGGACGTCGCCCACTGAGTTAGTCCGCCTCACGGACTCGGCAATCGGACATGGGCGTTCCATGCGCTTGGCCCCGGAGGCGCCCGGCGTCGTGAGTATGGGTGCTGGCCTTTTGGATCCGCTGGCGCCAACGCCCTCGGGGCTACGGGCGGGTACGATCCTCCGCACTCCGCCAGTAGTCCTGAAGCATGTCGGTGGGCCAGGCCGGCTGATGGACCGGGCCGCGGGGCAGCATCTCGCGGAAGACGGGCGCCAGGTCGATCACAGGAGTGCCGTCGTCGGCGTCCAAGTCTGTGACGTGCAGATCTCGCCCTACGACTCGGTGCAGTCGCGGGTAGGAGATGCCGATCCGGGCCGGGCGCCGGTGGTTGCGGTGGACGAGGCCCCCGGTGGCCGGCCAGTCCGGATTTCCCCGGGGGCTTCGCGGCTCGAGCTCGATGTCCTGGTCCGATCCAAGGCTGAAGTGCCACACCACTTCCAGGTGGCTGAACTCCGTAATGCCCTGCAGGGCACTCTCCGGGATGCTCGACGCCAGGCGGATGATCGACTCGACTCCGCCCTTGAAATCGTCAAGACGCCCGGTCTGGCTTCCTACGACTATGGCGATCACCGGCAGCTGGATGTGCTGGTCGAACACGCGTCACCTCTCCTGGGGCCTCCCCGGCGTCAGCGAAGTCACCCTCCGCTCCGGGCTTCCTTACCGTACGGGTCACCTGTCTGCGAGGACCGCCCGGGCTCGTGCGTCGAGGTCGACAGCGGGGCCGCCTCCTCGGCGGAGTACAGGGCTCAGCGCGCGGCGCATCTGGACCACGGTCTCTCGGGCTCGCCCGGACTGGACACCGGTCATCGTGTCGAGTGCCTGATGCCACGTAGCGCAAGCCGCGTCGAGCTGCCCCTGCCGGACCTGGACCTCGCCGAGGTACCCGAGGGTGACGGAGTGGGTCCGCTTGAACGGCGTCTTGCGGGTGCGGACGCTCCGTTTGAACTGCTCCTCAGCACCCTTCAGGTCACCCATGTCCCGCAGCGCGGCGGCGGTCTCATGCGCGAGGCTCGCCTCGGCGAAGAACCACACCCGGCCGGGCTCGTCACCGTCCCCGCTAGCGCGGGCAAGATCGGCCTCGGCACGGTTGAGCGCTTGCGCGGCCTGCTTCTTGTAGCCGGCGGCAGCCAGCCCGCGGGCGTGGACGACGCCGAGGAGGGCCTTCTCCCGCCAGCAGGCTTCGGCGTAGCGGCGGCTGGAGAGGGATCCCTCGGCCAGGCGTACGGCTTCTGCCGGCTGGTGCAGGTCCACGGCCTGGTGGGCCATGGCCCTCAGCACGTGCCCGGCGAGCGGCGCGTCTCCGGCTTCCTCGGCCAGTTGGGTCGCGAGGGTCAGCCATTGCAGCGCGATCGGGTGCTCGCCGGCGTCGAAGCTCGTCCAGCCCGCGAGGTAGGCAAGTTCGGCAGCGGCCGACGTCATGTCCCGGCGCAGCACGTCGGACGGGAAGCGTCCGCCCAGGAGTTCGGCGACGTCGGTTCGCAGGTAGGCGACCAGGGCGGCGCGCCCCACGCCGCGACCGCCGCGCTGCTGATCTCGCTGGGACAGGAAGGCAGTCATCTCGCGCACGCTCGTGACGTCCTCGTGCGTGACCGTGTGCTTCGACAGGGGCTTGCGGGTGCGGGCACGTTCGGCGGCGTCTTGCCACCAGCCTTCGGTGGGCAGGACCAGGCCGGCGACCGAGTAGGCCGACCGTGCCAACACCTGGCGCCGAGCTATGTCCATGTCCGTGCTCCCGAGGGTCGCCAGCGTCGCGAGGGTGTCGACGCTCCACGCCGGCGTCTGCGGGTCTGCGGCGTCGTCCGGTGCCAGCCCGATGTCGGTCAGCGTGATGGTGCGACCGAGGCCGCGAGAGAGCGTCTCGGCCAAGATATGCGCTGCGCGGCCTTCCGGTGTGGCGCCGCCGATCCAGCGGGCGATGCGGGATTGGTCGTAGCGCAGGAGTTCGGTGGCGCCGTTTTCAGCGGCGACGGCGCGGAACCGAGCAGCGAGTTGCCGCTGCGACAGGCCCCATTCCTGGATGACGGCTTCCAGCCGGGTGTTGCGTGTGCGCGCCATGGGTGTGCGCCCCTGTCCCTGAAACGATCTCGCATCACGTGCATCACATCGCTGCGCCTGCCGGCATTCCCGTCGGTCCTCGCACGCGGTTGTCTCCTACGGACGATATTCCTCCAACCCCAGGTCTTGTAGCGGAATCGGGCGTGTCATGCCCACGAGCTCGGATGGTGACCGGAATTGGCTCCCTCGGGGGCCGGGAAGGGCAGCTGATGAACATGCAGTACCCGATGGCCGGCCTTCGGGGGGCGTGCACAGTGCCGTTGGTTCGCCGTGACCGAGGACCGGGCGGTCGTCCGTCCGGAGAGGGCGCCGTTCCGGTCTGTCGTCCGCGTGACTTCCAGATGGCGGCGGAGGTGTCCGCTCGGCCGGAGGCAGTTGCTGGAGCCCGCCGTCAGCTCGTCTGCCTGCTCGAGAGCTCGGGGCTGTCCGAGTGCGCAGACAGGGTCATGCTCGTCGCGCAGGAGCTGATGGTGAACGCCATGACGCATGGGTGCGAGAACAGGCCGGAGGGCTTCTTCTCCGTCAGGGCCATGCACGCGTGGGGGCGCCTGCGGGTGGAGGTGGAGGACCCGTCGACCAGGCAGCCTCTTCCCCGGTCGGCGAGCGCGGATGAGGAGGGCGGCCGAGGGCTGCACCTGGTCGACGCCCTGGCCACGCGCTGGGGAACGGACCTGCCGGCACCGGGCATGACGGGCAAGACGGTGTGGTTCGAGCTGGACCTGCTCGGAGGGGCGGTGTCGTCGTGAGTCTCGTCCGTGTCCGCTCCGGCCGACGCCGGGCCCCCTCCGCTGTTGCTGCCCGGTCTGTCATCTTCTCCGCGCAGGAAACCGTGTCGATGGTGCTGACTGACGGCGCCCCCACCCCCGAATCCGATCAGGACATCCGAGTTCCGACGTTCGTCCCCGCGGTGATCACCATCCTTTGTGGCGGATCCGTGCTGAGGCAGTGGTGACCGCCACCGGACTGGTCATCGCCGTCCTGATCGTGCTGACCATGGCCGCCCTGGTGCTCCTCGGCCCCCGGCTGACCGGTCGGCTGTCCCCGCCGGCGACGGATGACCCGGCTCCGTCCCCACTCACAACCTGCCCTGACCACCCGTACACACGCGAGGACCTTTCCCCATGCTTCACACTGTTCCGTCGCCGCTGGCCGAGGTGCCGCAGGCACCTGCCCGGATCGTGACGGGCCTCTACCTGCGGTGCCTGCGCGAGGCGCAGTACATGGGACTGGAGCACGCCGCCCGCGCCGTCCGGGTGTCCGCATCGGCCGTCAGCCGGTGGGAGCGGGCTGAGTCCCCCATCCGGCCGGACGCGCTTGGCACGCTGCTCCGGCTCTACGGCGTGGCAGACGACCATGCTTGCTTCCTGGTGGGGAGTTTGCCGCCGCAGGGCTACGACCGCAGGGAGTACGAGGAGCGGGGTGAGGGCCGGCTCGCCCCGCACGACTGCTGGGTGGACGTGGCCTGCGACGAGGCGACGGCCCGCCATATCGCTGTGATGCGCTTGGCGAGCGAGGTCGTCCAGTACTGCCTGCTGGTGCCTGCCGGTCTGCGCACCCAGGCCTACCAGCGGGTCGTGCTGGACCCGGGTGTGTGCGGCGACCCTGATGAGCCGGTGCTCGGGCTGCCGTCGTGGGTGCACGACTTGGACTGGGCCGAGCGGCAGCGGCGGACCGTGCTGCTGGACGAGACCGTACTGACCCGGGGCCGGGGCGATCACCCCGCGACGATGGCTGGCCAGCTGCGGCATCTGGCCGATCTCGTGAGGAGCCGGGAGAGCTCCGACGGGTCGGGCCTGACCATCCGCATCCTGCCGCTAGGCGAGGTGCTGTTCGTCCACACGGTGGGTGCAGCCGCCGAGGTGAATCTCCACGGGCACCGCATGGTGGTGCGGGTCGGCCTCTTCCCTTGCTACGAGACCGGCTCCGGCGCCGCCCGGGTCATCAGCGCCGGACTACGCGAGGCCGCCGACGCCGCGTGGAGCCGTGAAGCGACGTACGAGGCGCTCGTGAGCGCGGCCGAGGGCATGGAGCAGAGGGCCGCCTCGTGATCGCCGTGTTGCTCGCGCTCCTGCCCGGTGCCACACCGCCGGAGCAGCCCATGACCCGGCTCCTCGCTCTCGACGCAGCGGCCTTCACCCGCCGCGCCCGGGTCAAGCGGCAGCCTGGCGGCACGGGCCACGCGGTCTCGGACGCCGGACACGACTGCGTGTTTGTAAGCACTTCTTTTGGGACCAGAGTTCCGAGTTCTTTTGGCTCCAGTGAGCGGGTGCTGGGGGCGTGCGGGAGGTGGGTTCACGCCCC